>DQCL01000096.1 GCA_003533975.1 Octadecabacter sp.
CCTTCAGACAGGAACACATATTTGCCAAGTAGCTCCATGCCCGGCTCTGTGTCAGGGCCGATTGTGCCATCAGCTTCAAGGCCGAATACACCTGCGACGACGCCTTTAACTTCGCCTTTGTCGCCATAAACAATCTCGGAGCATGCCATGCCTGGGAATATTTCAACGCCAAGCTCTTCTGCCTGCTCTGCCATCCAGCGGCAAACATTGCCCATCGACACGATGTAGTTGCCGTGGTTGTTCATAAGTGGCGGCATCGGGAAGTTGGGAATACGGATTTTTCCGGCTTCACCGAGTAGGTAAAAGTTATCCTTTTTAACCGGCACGCTGAGCGGCGCACCTTTGGCTTTCCAATCAGGAATCAACGCATCGAGCCCACACGGGTCGAGCACCGCACCAGACAAGATATGCGCCCCAACTTCGGAGCCTTTTTCAAGCACAACCACAGACAAATCTGCGTCCAGTTGTTTCAGATGGATTGCTGCGGATAAACCAGCTGGCCCCGCGCCGACGATTACAACGTCATATTCCATAGATTCGCGTTCAATATCGGCCATTTCGGCTCTCCCTGCGGTAAACGTAAACTGTCGAAAGCTGGATATAGGACGACAGGCTTGGCGGCAATCTCGCCACGAAACAAAATTGCGCCGGGATGACACAAACGTAACGTCTGCAAATAAAGGTCGACGCGATGTCGAACCCCCTTGAGGCGATGGCCACGGGCGGGTTAAGCATATGCACTTGTAAAACCGAAGTTACGGAATGGTCGAAATGGAAAAAATACCGCTTACACGCGCAGGCTTTGACAAGCTGGATGCTGAACTCAAGCACCTGAAGTCCGTCGAACGCCCAACGATCATTCGTGCTATTGCCGATGCACGTGAACATGGTGACCTCTCTGAGAACGCGGAATATCATTCGGCCAAGGAAAAACAGTCCTTCATCGAAGGGCGTGTGAAAGAACTTGAAGGCGTAATTTCTCTCGCTGACGTCATCGACGTAAGCAAGCTGAGTGGCGCGATCAAATTTGGTGCACATGTAACGTTGGTGGATGAAGACACCGATGTTGAGACGACTTATCAGGTCGTTGGTGAATACGAGGCAGACATTGAAAATGGCCGCCTCAATATGAAATCCCCGATTGCGCGTGCGTTGATTGGAAAAGAAGAGGGCGACAGCGTCGAAGTGCGCACACCCGGTGGTGTTAAGTCTTACGAAGTACTTTCGATCGTTTTTAACTAAACTCCCAATTTTTGGGCCTGTTAAATAAGGCACTTGGCGCATGACGGACGGTTCGAGCAAAGCAGATGTATCGCTCAGGGCGGGCGCTCGTTCTGACGGTGTTCGCGTGACCGCAATTGAAGTCATCGCAATTGTTGTCAGCCTGCTTTGGATTATTGGCGTCGCTATATTCTTTCTTGTATTGCCGGGCGACGATGAGGGTGCCGCGCAGGTTGATAGCCTGCGGTTCGTGATGACGCTGATGGCGATCTTCCTGCCGATTGCGATGATTTGGATTGCAGCACTGGCGGCGCGTTCTGCCAAGGTCGTGCGCGATGAAAGCCAACGATTGCAGTCTGCGATCGACGCAATGCGCCAAACCTACGTGGCAGATCGCCAGTCCCGCGGTGCCGGCATTGAGCCAACTGTCGAACGTAAACTGAACGAAATTGCCCGCGCGACCCAAAAAACCGAGACAACCCTTGCAACATTCGCAACCTCACGTCCGGCCGAGCGTGTTCATGCAGCGCCAGCGCCTGTCGCCACGGGATCAGATGACCAACCAAGTCTTGCACTGGGCACGACAGCCGAAGACATCGCGCCACCGATCTCGCGCCCTGATTTGGTGCGTGCCTTGAATTTTCCTGACACCGAAGCTGATGAAGTTGGCTTTGCGGCCCTACGTCGTGCTTTGAAAGACCGAAATTCCAAGCAGTTGATCCAAGCCAGCCAAGACGTGCTGACGCTCATGTCGCAGGACGGGATCTACATGGATGACCTGCGCCCAGACCGCGCCCGCGCAGAGATATGGCGCCGCTTTTCACAAGGCGAACGGGGTAAGTCTGTTGCGGCACTAGGCGGCATTCGGGACCGGTCCTCACTTGCGCTCACGGCGGGTCGCATGCGCGAAGACGCGATTTTCCGCGATGCGGCGCACCACTTTTTGCGTAAGTTCGATCAAATGTTGGTGGCATTTGAAGCCGATGCTACTGACGAAGACATTGCAGCGCTTGCCGAAACCCGCACCAGCCGTGCGTTTATGTTGCTTGGCCGTGTTACGGGCGCATTCGACTAGTGAACGCCTAAGTCTTTCGGGTCATAGTCGTCGCGCTTTTGAACCTGAAAACGAACTTCAACGGGCCGAGGTGTTGATCTTCACGCGCAACAAATCCCCTTCGTTCGTAAAGCGCCCGCGCCCGTGGATTTGTGTCGATCACATCAAGACGCACCTCTTTGTACCCCCGCACGCGGGCCTCGTCGGAAATGGCGTTGAGTAAAACCGTCCCAACACCGAGCCCGCGTGCGTTGTCACGAACAAAGATACCGTCCATCAGGAACCGCTCGTTTTCGGTGTCCCGCTCGAGCAGGGCTAACAAGGCGACGCGCCATGTGCTTCCGATCCAACCGTAGTGGCGGGCAAGGTCACGCCACGTGCCACCAACAAGCGCGCCCTCAAATGTCTTAAATCCAGCGACGCCCAATAGAACACCGGCTTCGTCGCGTGCGCATAATGCATGGGTCGGGTCGAGAACGCTTTCGAAAAATGCAATAGCGCGGTGCTCAGGCCCCATAACACGCCCCAATTTTTGACCGAAGGCATCCCAATACATAGCGGCTATTTGCGCCCGTTCGTCTTGCGCGAAACCTTTTGAAGCGATCACAGCCATTGCTCGGCAGTGTTCAAGTCTTCGCTGGAATTGATGTTGAAGAACGAAGGGGGCGTTGTCTCAGGAAATTGCGCCACCGCCGCGTTGTGGGCTTCGCTAAAGACGCGCACTTTGCGGTGTCCATCTGCCAAAAATGCATTAAGCGCCTCGCGCAACGTGACGGGCCAAATCCCAAACGTTCCCTGTAGCCCGTCTGCTGTCGCTGCGACCGCAAGGCCTTCTGGGTGCGTCAGTCCCGCCATAAGAAGCTGCGGAACAAGGTCGCAAGGAAAGAACGGAGTATCCACCGCAACACTTACAACATGCGTAGCGCCCTGCTCGTGCGCCCACTCAAGGCCCGCTAATACTCCGGCCAACGGGCCGAGGTGCTCAGAGGTTGCATCCTTTACAACTGGCAGCGTGGTTGCGATGGCCCCATTGGAATTCACCACCAAACCAGCAACCTGCGGCTCAAGGCGATCAATCACACGCCTCAGCAACGATGTACCGCCAAGTGACACGTCAGCTTTCAGGGCGCCGCCCATTCGGGTTCCAAGGCCGCCTGCAAGGATCAGGCCAAGAGGTTCGCGCATCTTTGAACGCCTTATTGTCAATTGGTTGGGCCAGAGCTATGGCGGTTGTAGCGAAATGTAAGGCAGCTTGATGACCGGCGCGACCCAGAAATCATATTATTGGATAGGCTTTCGAACGGGTTTGCCGTTCCTGCTGGTCGTGGTTCCATTCGGGCTGTTATTTGGCGTGGTCGCAACCGAAGCCGGTTTCACGAGCATTCAGACGATGGCCTTTTCGTCCGTTGTTTTTGCGGGGGCTGCACAGTTCGCCGCGTTGCAACTCATGGCCGAAGATGCACCCTTCTTGATTATCGTTGCGACGGCTTTGGCGGTAAACTTACGCATGGCGATGTATTCAGCGTCGCTCTCTGTTTGGCTGGGCAAGGCGCCGCTGTGGAAACGTGCACTTATTGCCTATGTAAATGTCGACCAAAGCTATGCGGTGTCGATTAACCGCTATGAGGATGAACCAGATTTGACGTTGTCCCAGCGCGTCAGGTTCTTTTTTGGGGCTGTTTCTCCGGTTTGCCCGATGTGGATTGTGGCGACAGGGCTGGGGATTTGGGTCGGTGATACGATCCCCGATTGGATGGCGTTGGATTTTGCGGTGCCGATTTGTTTCCTCGCGATCATTGCGCCAATGATGCGTACCTTGGCACATATGATTTCAGCCGTTACATCCATTGTCTTGGCGCTGGCGCTTTCAGGCCTGCCTTACAACCTTGGCCTGCTCGTCGCGGCGGCTGTGGCCATGATCGTCGGCGCACAAGTTGAAGTCATGATGAACCGGAGGAAAACGACATGATCAACGACATGAGTGCGGGTTACATCTGGACGATCATCATCGTGCTTGGCATCGGCACCTACCTGATCCGCTTTTCATTCTTAGGGCTGATCGGAGGCAAGGACCTTCCCGAATGGGCCCTGCGCCATTTGCGCTATACTGCTGTCGCGGTTTTACCTGGCCTTGTTGCGCCACTGGTACTCTGGCCCGCTGCAAATGGTGGCGAAATAGAGCCTGCTCGTCTGAGCGCCGCCTTGGTGACATTTGCCGTGGGTTTGCTCACACGTAATGTCATCGCCGCTATTACGTTAGGCGGGGCAACGTTATTTGGAATGATCTGGTTGTTGGGCGCTTATTGAGTAGCGTTAAGCTCGCGGTCGATTTCGGCTGCGGCAATGCTTTTGTCATCGCTGTCAGTCTCGCGGTATTCTCGGCTTCGAACACCTGGAATCATGGCGAACTCATCTGAAAGGTTCCCAGGAAAGAACGTGCGACGAATGCTTGAAAAGCCTGGTAAGCTCGCCAGCATCGCTGACGTGTGCGTCGTACAGGCGGCTTTGGGCGTTGGCCCGTTGGCAATGGCGCGCTGCATAGCCATTTCCGCAACTTCTGGCGAAACCTCAACCTCTTGAATGAGCGTGTAATACGTCTCACGCGAATGGTAGGACAGGTAAAGCTGGTAGATTTGCGGGTTTATGCCGAAATGCACATCGTTGCGTTCAGGGATCGAGGAGTGACCAAACGTTCCCGCCGGATCCCAAAGCACGCGTTGGCTGGCATTGATGAGCAAGCCAGTGTGCGCCCCGTTACCTGACCCAACATTTTTCATGGTGAGCAAGGTGAGCGATTTTGGACCAGGCTCAACATAAGCCACGCGATCAATCGCGGCTTGTGGCGCGATAACTTCCTCACGCGTAACAGCACCGCAGGCAGCAAGGCCAAGCGGTGCGGACAACATGAATACGCGGCGTTTCATGTTTTGATTAACCGTTAACCAAAGCAATAAAGATCAGAAGCAAGATGCTGATAATCGCACCCTTCGTGACCATGCTCATGAAGCCTTCAAATGTTTTTTCCTGAACTGAGATGTCCATTTCGCCGTGCTTATATTCTGCCATGTCGTGTTCCTTTAATCTCTTTGATCTCGATTTAGACGATTCAGCGGGCGTTGTCAGCCCCGCTTATCCCGTCAGGACGTCGCATCTTCCGCTTCTAGTTCCGCCGCGAGCCTGAACCCGATACGTTCTGGTTCTTCGGCCTCAACCTGCTTCGGCAAAGCGCGCAGCATGACGGACAATTGACTGACATGCTGGACAAGCTGCGTCTTCGTGCCAGTAGGGTCGGCTCCATAGAATGTAATAATATCAGGGTCATAATACCCCATACCCTCGATTTTGATCACACCGGAACTGTCGCCAGCAAAGCCCATTGCGACCTCGTGTTCATTGTCGAGCTGCTTCTCAAAGTTCTGGATGTACAAAATCAACCGCTCATATGCCCAACGTGCGGGACTCTTGGGTTCTGTCCCTTTGATCGCGCTGGCGTCTGGCGCGCATTTGCTCGGGTCCGTATGAAACTCCCGAACTTGCGGAAGCGCTTCCGATTCTAGTGCTTCCGCAGAAGTCTCTATTTTGTCATCCATATCAGTCTCTTCGGCTAAAGGGGCAGGGCAGTGGTGTCCTTTATATCTTCCATAACGAAACTGGCGGAAATGTCCGAAACAGAAATTCGTGACGTCAGGCGTTTATAAAAGGTATCGTAGGCCGCAACATCTGCAAGGCGAACTGTAAGCACATAGTCCAAATCCCCTGTCATACGCTGGGCAGATGTAATTTCTGGCAGCGCAGCAACCGCAACGGCAAAGTCTTTGCGCCATGCATCTGAGTGGTGATCGGTGCGGATCAAAACCAACACTGTAAGTGGGCAACCGATTTTTATCGGGTCGAGCAGTGCCACCCGCGCACGGATTATGCCGCTCGCTTCCATTGCCTTGATGCGTCGCCAACACGCGTTGCGCGACAGGGCGACTTGCTCCGATATCGCATCAACGGATTCTGTCGCATCTTTTTGCAGGATACCGAGTATTCGATGGTCAATTGTATCTAAATTGGCGTTCATGTTGGGACTATATCCCAATACTGGGTGATTTAGCTAGGAAATTTGGGACGTTTTTCACGCGACCGCGAGGTAGATTTGTGAAAACCCCTCATAGGAATCCGAAAATGTCAGACTCTACGAACCCAAATCGCACATCCAGCCTTATTGATCGTTGGTTCTTGGCGCATCCAGCAACGGTCAATGAAACATATTTCCAGCACATGCGTTTTGCGTTCGGGTTTGCATTCTGGCTCATCACAGCTGGCCTTGCGGCACTGGTACACGCGTTCTTTCCTGCACTCTGCGAGACAACAGCCAGCCGTATCCTGCACAAATTGGTCGATCGCATGAACGCGCGTCACTAGTATGTGCCGGATTGCTGCCTATTCCGGGCCGTCTATTCCACTGGAAAACATCATCGTGCGCCCTAAACATTCGCTGTTGGAGCAAAGCCAGCACGCGAACGAGGCGAAGCTGGCCGTGAACGGCGACGGGTTCGGCATCGCTTGGTATGATCAGGGCGAAACGCCCGGTCTTTATCGCGATGTGTTGCCCGCTTGGGCGGATGGAAACCTCACAAGCCTGTGCCGCATGGTGCGTTCGCGTCTGTTTATTGCACATGTCCGCGCTAGCACGGTCGGGGAAACAAGTCGTCAGAATTGCCACCCGTTCAGCTATGGTCGCTGGTCGTTTTGCCACAATGGACAGGTGCCGCATTTTCCAGCGATCCGACGTCGCCTTGAGGCCGCGTTGCCCGACCACCTTTATGCTGCTCGTGGGGGATCGACCGATAGCGAGATGATTTTTCTGACATTGCTGGCGAATGGTCTGGCCGATGATCCAGATGCGGCGATGGCGGCGACACTTGCACAGATCGGTGACGGGCAAGATCCGGTTAAATTGACCTGCGTGTTCTCAGACGGGCAAGCGCTTTATGGTTATCGTTATGCGTCCAAGGGCGAAGCACCGACACTCTATGCATCTGATACCTTGGATAACGGTGGGTTGGCGTTTGCATCCGAACCACTGGATGGCGGGAATTGGGATGCGGTGGCACAAGACAAGATCGTGAAACTGGGCGCGCTATTGACCCGTCAAGCCGCCTGAAACCAGTAGGCATCGTCGCGCAACTCACGCGTGGCTTGGCCGGTTTGGTGCAGGTGATTTAGGTGGGCAAGCGTTTCGACCAAGGCCAGCCCATACACAGCTTCACCGATTTCACGCTTGAACAGCGGAGCAAAACAATCACCGGCGCGTTTTGGCTCGGCGATGTGGGCCCTCAAGCGCTTCAGAGCGCCATGATGGTTGTCGACAAGCTGTGTCATACGTTTGGGCAGTCCGGTGAACGGCAGTTTGTGCCCGCCCAAAACCAGATGATCCTCACGTGCAAAAGGGGCAAGGCGCTCACAGGCTTCCAGCCATTCCGCAATCGGATCGGCGTCAGGTTCTGTCGGATAAACACCAATATTGGGGCTGATCGACGGCAGTAATTGGTCGCCACCGATCACCAGATTATCGTCGCGACTCCAGAACGTTGCATGTTCCGGCGCGTGGCCGTTGCCCATGCGAATGTCCCATGTCCGTGCGCCCATTTGGATTGTGCCGCCTTCTTGCAAGCGCGTGAAGCCAAGCGGCAAGGGATGCACGCAGTCGGCAAAATTGAACGGGCGTTCTTCGTGGCGTTTTGCCAGCATTTCAGGGGTCATGCCGGCTCGTTGATAGAATTCGATCGACTGTGAAGGGTAAGCCGGCTGTTCGTCCAACGTCAGCATACGCGCCATCAGCCAGCCGGTAAGCGGCATCGCAAGGTCCGCGCCTGCCTCTTGAAACCAGCCCGCCAAACCGATGTGATCAGGGTGGTGGTGTGTGCCGATTATACGGCTCACGGGCTTCCCAGCGAGGGGACCCTTCAGAAGTTCTTCCCAAACTTCGCGCGTTTTGCGGTTGTCAAAGCCTGTGTCGACAATTGTCCAACCATCCCCGTCATCCAGCGCATAGACGTTCACGTGGTCCAGCGCCATCGGCAGCGGCAAACGCATCCACAAAACGCCATCTGCGATGACCGTGGCCTCACCCTGTTCCGGCGGCTCTGGCCAAGGGTAGTGAATTTTTCCATCAGCCATTTCGAGGGTGGTCCTTCGCAAGTCGCGCGTTTCCACGGCGTTATTTTCCAGTCAAACGAGCCATAATGCCTTGCGCCTCGGATGGCTATGCTTCGTTCATGTCTTCGATGAATTCCTCAGCAATGTCACCGGCAGCGTCGTGCCGACGCGCTCATGACGCGAGATCATCAAGCGTGACGGCCATTAGGTCATCCGCGCCTTCACGGACATGTACCAAAAGCCCAATATGCTCGGGCAGGGTGCGTTTGATGTAGAACGTCGCCAAACGTTTCCGGGCACCGTCATCAGTTAGGGCCGCAGCCAGGTGGTAATGCGCGCCAAGCACACGGGCAAAGGCACGCAGATACGGCACCGCTCCTGCAAATCGGTCGTTCGGTTTCTGGGACACCAGCCATTCGGTTGTTTCTCGCAACGTTTCAGCTGCCAGCCACACAGGTTTTGCTAAATCGGGTAGCGTTGCCTTGGCTGCTTCGGCAGCAGCTTCGATTTCATCGAGCAGCGCAAAGGCGGCGTCACCTTTGTCCATCATCTTGCGGGCGACAAGGTCCATCGCTTGGATGCCATTCGTCCCCTCGTAGATCGTCGTAACACGAACGTCGCGGGCGTATTGGGCAGCTCCGGTTTCCTCGATGAAACCCATACCGCCATGGCTCTGAATGCCTGTTGCCGCGACTTCAACACCGATGTCAGTTCCAAATGCTTTTGAGATTGGCGTGAGCAACGCCGCACGTGCATCCCATGCGTTGTCACCCGTCGCCGTGGCCATGTCTATCGCAACCGCATTCGCGAGTGAAATCGCCCGTGCCGCAAAAACATCGGCTTTCATTGACGCAAGCATCCGGCGCACATCGGCGTGCTCTGCAATGGTGCCTGTGCCGCTGGCTTTGCCCTGCTTGCGTTCGGTCGCGTAGGTAAACGCATGCTGATACGCGGCTTCCGCGACGCCGATACCTTGGACCGCAACGCCAAGGCGCGCGTTGTTCATCATTGTAAACATTGCCGCCAACCCAGCATGTGGTTCACCAACAAGCCAGCCCTTTGCATTGTCATATTCCATCACTGCAGTGGGTGAGCCGTGCAGCCCCATCTTATGTTCTAAACTGACAACACGCAGTGAGTTACGCGCGCCCAAATTTCCGTCTGCATCGGGAATAACCTTTGGAACCATGAACAGGCTGATCCCTTTGACACCGTCAACCGCGTCTGGAAGGCGTGCTAAAACAAGGTGGCAAACGTTCTCGGTGAAATCATTATCCCCCCAAGAGATATAGATCTTCTGGCCAGAAATCGCGTAGCTGCCGTCATCGTTCGGTTCAGCCTTGGACCGTAATGCACCAACGTCTGAACCGGCCTGTGGCTCAGTCAGGTTCATTGTGCCAGTCCATTCGCCGGAAATCAGTTTTGGTAGGTACAGCGCCTTGATTGCATCGCTCGCGTGGTGCTCCAGCGCTTCAATCTGCCCCTGACACATCAACGGGTTCAACTGCAGTGATAGACACGCACCAGCCATCATGTCGTTTACGGCAGTTGCCAATGTCAGTGGCAATCCCATGCCGCCATTTTCCGGTGAAGCAGAAATGCCGATCCAGCCGCCTTCGGCAATGGCTTTGAACCCTTCGGCAAACCCCGGTGACGTCCGCACGATCCCGTTTTCCAAAACCGCAGGGTGCTCATCCCCTGATTTTTGCAGAGGCGCGAGGACCTCGTCGCTCAGCTTCGAAGCTTCAGTCAGGATTGCGTCACACATATCCGGTGTAGCGTCTGAAAAACGGTCAGTGACAGCAACTTGGTCAAAGCCGACGACATGATCCATTAAAAAACGAAAGTCAGCGATAGGTGCGCGATAGGGCATAAAAGGTCTCCGAGGGGAGGAAGTTTGAAATAGGGTGCCTTGGAATCGAAAGGGCAGCCGCGTATGTGGGTGCTAACTGAAAGGCTACTCACATGGGCCAAACCCGCAACCAAAACGCAGCGTCATGAATAGTATAACCACACAAATATTTACCGATGATACTGCCGATCTGAAGGGCGCTGCAGGTGTATTGTCATTGGGTGGGCTTGTCGCATTTCCAACCGAGACTGTCTACGGGCTGGGCGTAGATGCCCGCAATAGCGATGCCGTGGCACGGCTTTATCAGGCCAAAGGACGGCCCAGTTTCAACCCGCTCATCGTGCATGTTGCCAGTCTCGAGATCGCTGAAACGTTGGTGGAATTTGACGACACCGCCCGCGCCTTGGCGCAAGCGTTTTGGCCGGGTGCATTGACGCTTGTGTTGCCCCTGCGACCCGATGCAGGAATTTCGCCTTTGGTTACGGCGGGCTTGGAAACGCTCGCGGTTCGCGTGCCCGATCACCCTGTTGCCAACGGTTTAATGGTGGCATTTGATGGGCCGATCGCGGCGCCGTCGGCAAACCCGTCCGGTCAGGTCAGCGCGACCAAATGCGCCCATGTGCAGAGCCAACTGTCAGGCCGCATCGACGGTATCGTCGACGGTGGGGATTGTGGCGTCGGGCTTGAGTCCACCATCGTTGCAACGCTGCCTGTGCCGACTTTGCTGCGGGCAGGCGGGCTTCCGGCCGAAGCACTAGAGGGCGCACTAGGCGAGCGCCTTGCGCTTGCGGGCGATTCCGCTGCGCCATCTTCCCCCGGACAGTTGGCGTCACATTATGCTCCAAAAGGAACGGTGCGTTTGAATGCGGTCGATGTTGAAGACGGGGAAACGTTGCTTGGTTTCGGCGCGGTGGATGCAGCGGTCAATCTTTCGCCGTCAGGTGATTTGGTCGAGGCCGCCGCGACCTTGTTTGACGCCTTGCACCAGTTGAACGCCCTTGGTGCGGACCGAATTGCCGTATCTCCGATTCCCGATCACGGGCTCGGCCGTGCGATCAATGATAGGCTTCGTCGTGCTGCGGCCCCGCGTTCAGGCGCTGCCACCTGACGCGGACAACATAAGCGGGTCAACGCCAAGAATTTTTAGCGCAGCGCTCCATTTATGCTCTGCGGCGCGGCCAAACAGTATGTCTTCATTGGCATCGCTCACCAGCCAACCATTGTTGACAAGCTCGCCCTCCAGCTGGCCTGGTCCCCATCCTGCATACCCAAGACCCAGCATGGATCGATGTGGCCCGCTGCCTGTCGCGATATCTTCCAGAATGTCGAGGGTCGCAGTCATGGCAACACCATCCGCAACCTCCATTGTACCTGCGCCTGACGTATAATCGGACGTATGCAATACGAAGCCGCGCCCGGTTTCAACCGGTCCACCATAGTGGATGCGAACGTCAACTGTCAGGTCGCCATCATCAATCGACAGATGTTCAAGCAGGTCGGAAAACCGAACACCGGTCGCTGGTTTGTTTATGATCAAGCCCATGGACCCTTCTGCAGAATGCGCGCAAATGTAGATCACCGCGTGATCAAAACGCGGATCCCCCATATCGGGCATCGCAATCAGAAGTTTGCCAGTAAGGTCGGTGATGTCTGTCATGTCTTAATGATGGGGGCGCGGTCTGCTGTGCGCAAGAGCCACAGAGCGTGTTGCTGACATATCGCTAACCCAATCGTGACTTCCTTTTGCAGGGCGTTTGGCGGAGTAAGGCATATGACATCAAAGATTCTCTCCTCGGTTCTCGCGCTTTGGATGGCGGCTCCCGCACTCGCTGGGCCAACAGATGGCGTTGTTGAACTGGAAATCCTAGAAGGCTGGCGCACGGGCAACGGTACGCATATGGCAGGCCTCCAAGTGCGTCTCGCACCCGGTTGGAAGACCTATTGGCGCGCTCCGGGCGATGGCGGGATTCCACCGCGCTTTGGCTGGCAGGGCTCCAGCAACTTTGATGGCGTGTCCATGCACTGGCCCGTGCCTGAGGTCTTTCACCAAGGCGATATGCGTTCTATCGGATACAGCGAAGCCGTTGTGATACCCCTTGAATTGAACGTCACCGACCAAGGCGCACCTGTGCAAATGCGCGGGCAACTACAAATTGGTATCTGCGATGAAATCTGCGTCCCGGTCCTGTTGGATTTTGATGCGCTCCTGCCAGTGGATGGCGCACGCGATCCAATGATTGTTGCAGCCTTGCTGGATAGGCCCCAAACCGCGCAAGAAGCGGGGGTCGGCGCTGTGACCTGTTCAATTGCCCCAATCGAAGACGGGCTACAGCTGACAACACGCGTCGCGATGTCCCCCTTGGGCGTAAGCGAGGATGTGGTTATCGAAGCGGGCGATCAGCAAGTCTGGGTGTCCCAGCCGGAAACTTGGCGCGAAGGCGACGCATTGTTCGCTCGTTCAGACATGATCCACGTTAACGGCGGCAGCTTCGCGTTGAATCGTTCGCAAGTGCGCATCACGGTGATGGCGGGCGGGCATTCTGTTGATATTCAAGGGTGTGACGCAGGTTAGGCCGCTTTGCGGAGCCGCGTCATTCTGAATTCCACGGCAACATAAATCGCCAACAGCCACAGCAATGTCGCGATCAAGAACACCCCGATTGCCATGCCAACGCCTGCAATCGGCAGTGGCAACAGCGCCCACTTCGCCCCCGTGATCATAACCGGCGCGACGATCATGCCGAAAAGGCCGGCAGTCCCAAGCGCTGCAATGCGCGTTGGCGTTGAAATGCCCCGAGATGAGCTGGTTAGGCCACGCTTGGCAGATCGAACCTGAACTGCGACATCGCCCTGCATCGCCATCAATGACGGCACAATGAACAACACCAAAACCATGCCAAAACCTAACCCGTAAACGAGCGTAATGACGGTTGGCTTCAGGAATTCCGCTTGGCTGGACCCCTCATAAAGGAGCGGAGCAAGGCCCATAACGGTGGTAAGAGTCGTCAGAAGGACAGGGCGCAAACGGTCACTGACGCCGTCGATGATCGCTGGAATAATCCCACGTGTTTCAGCGTATTCGTCGATCGTTTTCACCAAAACAATTGAGTCGTTGATGATAATGCCCGTCATTCCAAGCAGGCCAACAACCGTGAACATTGACAGCGGCACATCCCAAACGGCGTGGCCGTAGATTGTCCCGATCAGACCAAACGGAATGATTGCCATAACGACAATCGGGCGGGTCCAGCTTTGGAAAATCCATGCAAGCGTCAGGAAGATGCCCGTTAGACAAAAAACCAAACCGGCCCGCGCATCGTTGAGGAATTCGTCCTCCTGCTCGCTCAACCCCGACAGGGATGTGGACACCCCATAAGACGCTTCGACCCTCGGCAGGATGTCCTCTTGGATCAGCGTTTGAATTTCTGCCGCGCGATCCGCATCATCATCGGTCAAATCGCCCGTCACAGAAATCAATTGCACGCCATTTTCACGGCTCACAGTCGAAAACCCCGTGCGCGATTGAACGGTCACGATATCTGCCAGCGGAACATAGGCGCCGGACGTTGCCCGCATTTGTGTGCGATCAAGGAAATCCGCGGTAAGCTCACCCTCGGGCAGTTCAACACGGATCGTCGCGGAACGTGGCCCATCAGGATACGTCGCCGCTTCAATTCCACCCAAACGATTGCGCAACACGCGCCCAAGCCCGTCGATGGTAAACCCAAGAGCTTGGCCTTGCGGGGTTAGTTCCAAGATCAGTTCTTCTTTGTCGTAGGCCAGAGAATCTTCAACTGCTGAAACCTCACCGAACTGTGCCAATTCGGTTTTCAAGGCTTCGGCCGCCGCTTTAAGAATTTCAGAGGTTGCACCGAACAGTTGGATGTCGATGTCATCCCCCCCCGGCCCACTACCGAAACGACGGAAGGAAACCGTCTCCAACATCGGGTGGCGAATGACCCGTTCCTGTAGCTCTGCGATGAAAGCGAAACTGGAATAGGGACGGCTGTCCGCGTCGATCAATTCAATCGCGATGGCGCCCAATTGATCGGCGTCTTTGTTTTCTGTTCCCGCGATACCCCGACCTGAGTTGCCACCAATTTCCGCGATCACAAAGTCCAGCGGATTGGTGCCATACTCCGCCTCATATTCCGCACCGACGGCCTGCGTGATCTCCTGCAAGGACGCCATCATTTCCAGCGTATCTTCGCGGGTGGCACCGGGCAGCATGGCAAAATTGGCAGTGACGCTGCCTTGCTCTGGCGAGTTGAAGAACCGCCACTGAACATCGCCCCGAATGAACGATGCCGCTTGGGCGGATAACAACACGATGGCGATCGCCATGACAGGATAGCGCGCCCAGATCACACCGGCCATAAACGGACGGAACGCATGTTCCTTGAACCAGTCAAACCCACGGTTCACAAAACGCGACGGTGCATCATACCATTTCTTGCCGCCCGCACGGGACAGCGCTTTGTACATATGGTGCGGTAGAATGAAGAAGCACTCGATCAAAGACGCGATCAACACGACGATCACAGTAAACGGAATATCTGCGATCAGATTCCCGAACCGCCCGCCAATAATGATCAAACCAAAGAACGCGATGATGGTCGTTAACGTCGCAGAAAACACAGGGCTGAACATTTTCTGTGCGGCATTTTCAGCCGCATCTGCCGCGCTTTCACCAAGTTTTCGATACCGATAATCGGCGTGCTCACCCACAACAATCGCGTCATCGACGACAATACCAAGCGTAATGATCAACGCGAAAAGCGAGATCATATTGATCGTCAGCCCCGCCGCGTACATCAGCGCAATCGCGCCACACATCGCAACAGGAATACCCGCAGCAACCCAAAACGCAGTGCGGGCGTTCAGGAATAGGAACAAGAGCGTGATAACCAGCCCAAGCCCCATCAGCGCGTTCTCATATAGGATATTCAAGCGCCCCGTAATCAGTTCGGCACGCGCGCGGATCAGCTCAATACTGGACCCCGCAGGCAGGGTCGCTGCGTAGGCTTCGGCAACGTCTTCAACGGTCGCTTGCACCTGAATAGCATCACCCGTCGCAGCACGATCAACGCGGATCGTAATGGCAGGGTCATCCCCAACAAAATAGGCGCGCTCACGGTCAACGCCTTCAACAAACACTTTCGCGATATCGCCAATCAGCAGGGTCGCACCGGTTTCATCCGTGCGCAGGACGATTGATTCAATCTCGTCTGCGGTGCGCTTTTCCACTCCGGTACGTACGCGTGCGGAACTCGTCACGTCCCCAGCAGGGTCAGCGTTCACTTCCTCCGCAATCGCTGCAGAAATATCCGCCATCGAAATATCGTATTGGATCAACGCGAGGGACGGCACTTCGATAATCGTAGACGGGGCCGCAACCCCGCGAATGGTGGTGCGTGTCACACCCTGCGCAAACAGTCGCACACTAAATTCATCGGCAAAACGGCCTAGCTGTTCGGGGGCGACTGGCCCTGTGATAACAACATCCGTCACACGGTCTAACCATTGTCCGCGCCGCACGTTCGGGTCTTCGGCATCCTCTGGCAGGTTTGACGTGGCATCAACGGCAAGCTGCACGTCTTCGGTTGCCTTGGCCATGTCCCACCCGGGCGAGAATTCCATCGAAATCCGCGCAGATCCCTCAGATGATGTAGAGAACGTATTTGTCACGCCCTCAACGCCCAGCAATGCGGGCTGCAAGACCTGCACAATCGCATCATCGACATCTTCGGCCCCCGCGCCTGACCACTGAACCGAGACAGTGACGTTGTCGATAATCACATCGGGAAAGAACTGCGCACGCATTTTAGGGTAAGCCGCAAAACCAGCCGCCAGCACGACCAGCATCAGCAAGTTCGCTGCGGTGCGATGGCGGGTCATGTAAGAGAGGATACCGCGGATCATGGGTTAGGTTCCCATTCTCTCTTCAAGCCGATTTACGACATCCGCGGGAACTTCATCCTGTTCTAACTGACCAAGAATGCGCGTTTTTACGGGCGTTGGCATACGAGAATCTTCAACGAACTCGACAAGGCGCGCACGTCGCTCTGCGTCCAGCGCTATCATTTCAGGCGGCTCTGGTGCTTCAGCGGCCGCATTTGGGTCAATCGGCTGCACCGCAATGCCCGCACCCAATAGGGGTGATCGTTCCGCGACAATCTGCTGGCCATAAAGCGTGCGCGCACGGATGATCACATCGTCCCCTTGGCGGCGCAAAACCTCGACAGGAACCTCTTCAAGGCGATTGCCCTCGGTCAACAAAAGCGCACTGCCATTTGAACCGATTGCTGTAGACGGCACCATCGCAACGCCGCGCAGTTCAGGTTCGGTTACCGTGACCGTCACAAAATCACCCGAGCGCATACCAGCCGCCGAATCTAGGCGGGCAAACAATAAGCGTCCGGTTTGACCGTCACCAACATTCGCGCTCTCACGGATGATCTGGCCCGTCGCTTCCAGACGCAGGTCTTGCGCATCAAGCGACACGATCACGTCAGCGTTGCCTAGCGCGCCACCGGCCCCGGTCAGTCGCGCATATTGAACTGTGGACAGGCGGAACGACACTTCAAGTTTGTCACTCTCGACAAGATCCCCGAGATGCTCGTTTGACGTAACGCGTACCCCTTGGGTAATTCTAACATCGGTCAGGGTTCCCGAAAATGGCGCGAAAACTTCGGTATCTGCGACCACACGATCCGCATCTTCAAGGTTCAGGCGGGCGCGGTCTAGTCGTGTCGCCGCCTGATCCAGCCGCGCTTGTGCCTGCGCCAGAACTTGGCGACGTGAAAGGACGGCTTGATTTGCGCCTGACAAAGCCAACTCTGCTGTTTCAACAGCGGCGGCTGTACCAACCCCGCGTGCGGCCAAATCATTTTGGCGGGTCAGGGCTTGTTGGCGCAACACGGCTTGTTGTTCGGCAGCGGCAACCTCGTCGCGCTCTAAAATCAACGCGCGGTCCGCGTCCCGGACCTCTGCTTCGGCATCGCGCAAGTCAGCGGCGATGCGATCTCGTGCGGATTGTGCATCGCGCGGGTCAATTTTGACGATCAACTCACCTTCAAGAACCCGCCCGCCATCTGCAAAGTTCGGAGAAACCTCTAGGACGGTGCCACTTGAAAGTGCACGTAACGCAAAGATGTTTGAGCTGTTCAGCTCTCCGAACACGACCAATTCTGGCGCTATCGTTTCTGGCGTTACAGTCACCACGTTCACCGACAACACGCGCTCGCGTTGTGGAAAGCTGCGCGGCTCTGCGTTCATGCGTTCGTTTACCGCAAGGCGCACGGTGTTACCGGCCCACGCGAACAGTGCCAGCGTAAGTGCCAATAGAAAGATACCAACAAGGCTACGTCTCAGAAATTGCATGTCTTTGGCCTTTGTAAGCGGGTAAATAACAACGTAGCGGATGACGTTGCAGGGCCAAGCTAAATAGCGTCATGCAGGTTATACGCACGAGA
Organism: Octadecabacter sp.; assembly: GCA_003533975.1. Taxonomy (GTDB): domain Bacteria; phylum Pseudomonadota; class Alphaproteobacteria; order Rhodobacterales; family Rhodobacteraceae; genus Octadecabacter. The sequence continues at coordinate 17,750 of DQCL01000096.1, forward strand.
TTGTTATTTCCGCCGCTGATGTTCGTCCAATCTTGGAAGTATTTCGACGAAATTGCAGGGGTTGTGCCGATAATCGAGCTGTTTGACCAAAATTTCGTCCCAAGCATCCTTACACGCCCCTGTGCTGCCGGGCAGGGCGAACAGATATGTGCCATTTGCCACCCCCCCCGTTGCGCGGCTTTGCACGGCACTTGTCCCAATCTTTTCCATCGAGACAATAGTGAACACGGTCCCGAATGCGTCGATCTCTTTCTCATAAACATCGCGGTGCGCTTCAACGGTTACATCGCGCCCCGTCAGGCCCGTGCCGCCCGTGCTCAAGATCACGTCAATCTCTGGATCAGCACACCATGCACGCAGCTGCTCCGCGATCTCCGCCCGCTCATCGCGCAACATTTTACGATCCGCGAGGGTGTGGCCCGCTTTTTCCAGCCGGTCGACCAAGGTCTGCCCTGATCGGTCGTCTTCTATTCCGCGCGTGTCGCTCACGCTCAAAATCGCGATGCGGACGGGGATAAACGAACGGGTTTTATCAAGGCTCATGTCAGGTCTTTCAAACGTGCTTTTAGGGATAACAGGTCTGCCCAAGCATCCCGTTTCGCCGCTGGGTTGGTCAGCAGATATGAGGGGGCGAACATCGGGATCGCAGGCACGCCCGCGGCCTCCGTCCATCCGCCGCGCAATCGGGTCATGCCGCTTTTCTTAATCATCGCATGGCACGGGCCATTGCCCATCAGGATGAGGACTTTCGGTGCAGCCAGCGCGATGTGGCGTTCAAGAAATGGTTGCATCATTGCCAGTTCAGCCGCATTCGGGTCACGGTTTTGTGGCGGGTTCCACGGGATGACGGGGGCCATATAAACCGGCGCGTCTCCACTGCGCCCCAGTCCGATGGCGGCAAGCATTTTATCAAG
>DQCL01000015.1 GCA_003533975.1 Octadecabacter sp.
AAGCGTAAATCAGACGTTCCCAAAGTCGATTTCAGGCGGGGCATCTTTGTCCCGCTTCTTTTTCCCCTTCTTTGACGCCTTCATATCGGCAATCGACTGCTTAACCGCTTTCTTCGCATCAACCTTTCCCATATGGGTTTTATTCGCGATTTCGCTGATCAGATACGAGGCTGCATTCGTGTCCAAATCTCCCGTTTTTACCAGACGGTTGATCATAGCATTGAGATCAAGTGCATCAATCGTGGGACTCATGTCCTTGATCGCTGTGTCGATTTTCCGATAAATCGACGGGCGTTCATCTTTGGCAGACTTGGTTTTGGATTTGTCTTTGGCGTTCTTTTTCCGCTCCTGTTCATCGTCGGAGTTGACAACTCTCAGTTTGGGTCGCACGTTCTCGTGCCGCTCACCCGGCGAGGGTTTCGATGCTGTTTCGATGCCCGCCAGCTTGTTCCACGCTTGCAAAATCTGCCTCCCTTTACGGTAGCTTAAGCGCTTCGAGTAGTAAGTCAGGATTTCCGCACGCGGACCCCAAGCTTTGAGAGGGTCGGTTTCGATCTTCCCCATCGCCAGCATTTCAGCGGCGACAAGTGTTTTGAGCGCATCTTCAGCAGACTGCTGCGTTGACATACTCAGCGTCAATTCGTGAAGGGCTGTCATCGCCTTTTCTAGCAGTGCAGCCACTTTCGACCCATATTCATCATATGTTCTTTGTTCGGCATTCGCCATGTTACACGCCCCCCATGTTCGAGGGGACGCTGGCATGCACTTCGCGCCAGTTGAAATGCTCAACGTCGCGCCCTTCCGCTTCAGCAGCCTGAATTGCGCACACTAGGGCATCCGTCAGTTCCAGTTCATTCACCAGTTCCAACAGGCAATAGTTATCCTGTCCACCCGCTAACGCGGGCAGGTTGATTTGGGCCACTTGGCCCTTCTGATTATTCATAAAAATGGTCTCCTTGTGGCACCACCCCTGCTTGCCATTCGCCAAGTTTAGGAGTAAAATACCGTTATTGTTAATATTATGACCCGTCCTGCCCTTCATCTTCGGGGCACTCCGTTGCTGCGGAGAGTGGCGGGTCTACTTCTTTCGTAATCAAGCTTGTAAACGAATCGGCAATTCTATGCAATAGAGGTAGGTCAAGCGAATTCTTTAGCTGAGAGTGAATATTTCAATATTTGCAAGAATCCACCAATTTGTCGGCCATTCTTCGAAGAATCTTTCGAATTGTCGATATATTTTGGTGAATAATTCTACAAAAAAACTCGACCCGCGCTTCATTCACGCGGATATTGCACCCTGTGAGTGCCCTGCCGGATCACCGGCACCCTGACATTCGGTCACGAAACAGGCCTCACGGAATTCGCTCCGCGCGGAGATCGCACCATTCCAGCCGAGAGAATTTTGTTTCATTCGCTATTCCATGTCTCCAGAAGATTAGCAGGCAGCGTTACCTGCAAGGTCGGTTCGTTTAAGGTCGGTTCGTTAGCCGGTGCATCGGTCCAAGCCGGATCAGGCCCGCTGACGCGGGCCTTCAGATGCAGCCCGCATAATCGCATTGCCAATTTGACCGTCTCAACCCCCAACTCGGCCCGTAAAGCTTCTGCGTCGACGGTGACAAATTGTTCGTCAACGCCAAACAGCTTCTCAACAATGTGGTAGTCGATGGCTTCCGCTAGATTAATTACATCGCCCGGATGTTCAGCCCAGCAGGCCGTTTCGCAATATGCTTGATTTTGCTTGTCTGTGATTGTCATGGCGTCGCCAACAGGCACGTCGAGAGCCGCCAGCATTGCCGTGTGTAGTCGCGAGCGTTGCCCACGATTCAGATTCAGTAAAGTCATCATAGTTTCCTGAGTTTGTGTTCTCCTTGTTTGTCGGGGTCGTCGGGATACCCGGCAGTCGGAGGTTGTGCCGGGTATTCTGTGACGGTCACTATCCAGCGCATCGGAGAAGTACGCTGGACGGTGACCGTCCACGGCATGGAGGCAAAACGCTACCACNNACGCTGGACGGTGACCGCCCACGGCAAGGCGGCAAACACCACCTCGCGGTGATCAATGGCCTAGCAGGGGGAGACAATCCCACCGCAGCCGTAACAAAATCGACCATTTTCGATAGCCGCCAGAGCACGGGTAACGGCCACAATGTCAATCCTTTCACCCTCTGGGGCTGGATTCCGTTCTGTTGTTGACGCATCAGCGATCCACGACAAAAGTTTCTTGATCGTGGTGCTAGTCAGTTCCGCCGTTTTAACCAGACGGTCAATTTGGTCCGGGTCAAATTCGGCGGCGTAAGATCGCAGTTCTTTCAGATTTTCACGCAAGAGGAAAAGGCTGGCACGAGCCGTGCGGGATTTCAGTGTTTCTGACATGTACAAACCCTTCCCATATTGGCCAGTAGGGTTGTCAGTTCTCCAGAGTTCGGGTCTGGCAATATCTGATCGTCATTGGCGTCCATTTTGCCTTGGCGGGCCAGATGGGCAGCCCAGACACCTTTCAACCGCTCGATAGCCTGTGGCGAAACTGAGGAAGTGACAGCGGCCCGGTACGCTGCTTCCAGCGCGTCGCCAACCTCCAGCGACATGACAATCACGTCACTGCGGCTCAAGGACACTGGCGCATCCTCAAGGGCGTTACGCGTTTCTAAAATGAGCCAGTCAATACGCTCACGCACTTCGGGACGCTGTTCGCAGCGATGGCCCGATACGCGCAAAGAGCCATTGCCACCGGTATAGGGTTGCCCGAACGGTATCGTCCGTTGCCAAGATGTTGCTTGATCAACTCCCTTGGCCCGTTGAAATGCGTATTGTTCGTGGCGCTTGTTGGTCAGAGGCGTGGAAGGGTCAGGCAAGGTCATTTTCAGAGCCCCGCCCGGCTTTCGATTTGGGATTGAAAAACACCGTCCAAATGCGAATCCAAGGTCCCGGCCCGGGCAAGTTTCAAACGCTCTGTGGGCCGCATCGCAGCTAAGGTGCTCTGGCGAATGTCTTCCTTTAATTGGGCATCCGAGTGATCAAGCGACAGTTTTGCCAGCGGCTCACGCTCTGCAAGCTCACTAGCAAACGAATCCCATCCCTGCACCGTGGTCGGCAATTCGTTCACACCGCCGCCGATTGTGCAAAGAACTTCCGGCGAAAGGATAAGCCCATCTACTATTCGCGCGCTGACGCGCGCATCCAGCCTATGACCGTACACTCGCGCCAATGCCAATTCTGCTTGTCGCCGGACGGCATCAAGGCGTTTCAGTTGATGTTTCGGCGTGACCGCAAGTTGGGCATCAATACGGGATTGACGATCTTTTTCACGGTCGATTTGAATTTGAATTGATTGTTGTGTCATTTCTTGTTCTCCTTACGGTGGGCGGCGTCAGCCGCCATTAATTGTTGAGCCATTTCCTCTGTGAAGCGGCGGTATTGACGGCAACGGGCCAGAATGTCGCTCAACCGATAGAAGCGGGTGGCATTGCCGCCCTTCGGGCCGTGGCGCTTCGTAAATGTCAAAGGATAGGGCCTATTCATAAGCGAGCGGGTGCGAAAAATTCCGAAACCGGTCGCGTGCAAAATATCCGCCATACCCAAAGTAAATTGGATCATGTCAAGATTCTCAGATAGGGAGTTTTGAAGCCGTTCCACCGGAACGTGAGGCAATCACACCGTGACTGCCTGTAGGTACCTTCATGCCATAAAATGGCGAAAAAGTCAATCCAACGCGGTTTTTGGGTCAGTTGGATTGGGTAACTACGCTGTGCGGACGTCAGCCAAGAATGACTCCACTGATACAATGTGTGGGCGGATACTCGTAGCATATTTCTCAATGCGCTTTTCGGGCACCACAAGACGAATACCTGCGTTTGAAATTAACTTGAATTGCGGCTCCGAAACGCCTTCCTGAAGGGTCAACAAGTGGCGCACCGGCAAATCAGCACATTCTTCCGTAACCTGCCGCCAACGATCTTTGAATGTAGTTTTGACCGCAAGCATACGAACCCGCTCACGCGGGAATGCAGCATCAAGATAAGCTGCCTCAGTCGGGAACAGAAAATCGGGGTTATTACCAGCCTTTGGCTGATACGTGAAATCTTTGTTTTCGTCGAAATTCTCTTCTATCAGAATTTCCCGCATATGCAGTTCCAGCGATTTACCGGAACGTGCCTTACGGCGCTGTAAAACAGTTTGCGCCGCCGCAAGGAAATCAGCGATGGTGGCAAAGCCCGCTTTGGCTCGCGGAAGCTCAACCGCCTCTTCCAGCGATTGGAAAAGCTCAAACTCGCAGTCCCTGCGGCGCACCAATCGCTTGTCTACCGCGAGCGCGCTGTCTGGCCGCAGTTCGATCACCTTGTTGATAATTTCCTGTCCGGTCGGGAATTTCTTCAACCATTCCGGCGGAAGCTCATGTTGTTCCAACCGGCAATCTGCTCGGGCTGCGGTTTGCAGTAACGCCAGTAATCCCCCGTCAGGGGGCCATGTGGTCCAGCGCCCCGGTTCGACAGGACCGGTTTCGCGTTCGACTATGTCTTCCTCAACTTCATTCCGGCACACCCAGACATTGCACGTGTCGACGTCGCCAGTGGCACCGTGGAGAAAAGTGAACACCGCAAGCGCGCCAGTACTTTCCGGGTCAAGAAGGGCGGAATTCCCTCCCCCCAGATTTGTCACGCGGACTTCATCCCGTGTGCCGCCCCGTGCCTTGTTGTTATACCAGACAACCCTGACGTTTCGGGCATCAGGGTGTGAATCAATCGTCAGGTCAAACCATGAATCTGCATTTTCGTGGGTGTGCTGCTCCAGCGATGGGAACAAACGAAAGAAAACACCCTTTGGGATGTAAAACCCGGCTTGGTGCGATCCGTTGGCCAGCGTGTCGTTTCCCGACAGGCGCTTCACATACCAGAACCACCCTTCGGCATGTTCATCCAGCCAATCCGATAATTCCATGACACCACCCCTCAACCAAATTCCCCGGCAATCTCGCCCGTTTTTGCGTCGGACGTCAGCCATATGCCTATACTGTTCACAACCTCAGACAGATCAAGCCTTCCCTTTCCGACAAGCGCGCATTCCCAAACCACAAGCTGACGCCATCCCGCCGCCAGAAGCTTGCCAGTCACTTCGCCGTCGCGTTCTGCATTACGTTCCAGCTTGGCGCGCCAGAAGTCCGCGTTGTCGCCGCCCGGATATTTGAAGCGGGGACAGTCGTGCATGTGCCAGAAGCATCCGTGGACATAAACCGTCGCGCGGTGTTTTTTCAGAGTCAAATCCGGTTTGCCCGGCAGCGGCGCATTCAGACGAAACCGGAAACCTGCGCCGTGGAGGGCGGAGCGCAGAAGTTTTTCGGGCTTCGTATCCCGCCCCTTAATCGCCGCCATATTGCGGCTGCGCGTCTCGCGGTCGTGAACATCTGTCAAACTGCCTCAAGCGCCGCCTGAGCGACCTCAGTCACGCCTGCGACTTCGGTAATGTGGGGAAGCATCAAACGCGCCACATCCGTTGCAACCGGCACCACGACAGCATTGCCAAATTGCTTGTAAGCCTGCGTGTCCGACACCTTGATTTTGAACTTGCTTTCGTTCGGTTTGTCAAATCCCATCAATCGGGCGCATTCACGCGGCGTCAGGCGTCGTGGCGAGCCGCTGGAGCGTCGTATCAGTATTTCAGAGCCATCTTTATAGTACCGGGCAGATAATGTTCTGGCGACGTCCTCAGGGCCATTCAGGCCGAACCCAAAACCATTCCCCGCCGCGCGGTGTTTTTCTGCATAGCGCTGCAGGTAATTCCAAAGGTGATCTGACAGCGTGTACTTGTCCGAGATTTTCGCCTTGGGGCCACCGGTAAAATGACCTTCTGCTTTTTCGGTTCCATCTTCCGGGTGAAGAATTTGACTTAACTTGGGGCCAGCAAGTGGGTTGCGGTCCTTCAAAGACTGCAAAGAGAAATCCTTGATACCCCGCTCACGCGGGAAACCGACAATAAAGATACGCTCACGGTGTTGCGGAACCCAAGACTTGGCGTTCAGGATCATAGGAAAGATATCGTATTCAAGATCATTTTCCAGCGTATCGCGGATAACCTGAAATGTCCGCCCCTTGTCGTGGTTTGCAAGATTGCGGACGTTCTCAAGCAGGAACGCTTTGGGGCGATGATGCTTGAGGATGCGCGCCACATCAAAGAACAGGTTACCCTGATCTTCACATGCGAAGCCATGCGGGCGATTCAGAGCATTCTTCTTAGAGACACCCGCGATAGAAAACGGCTGACACGGGAACCCGGCAAGCAGCACGTCATGTCTGGGAATATCGGCTTCGTCAATCTTGGTGATATCGCCAGCGATATCGTCCTCAGATTCTCCATAGTTCGCTGCATAGGTTATGCGGCTGTACTTATCCCATTCCGATGTGAAAACGCATTCGCCCCCTACTCCGGTTTCCATGTCAAATGCGCGGCGTAAGCCGCCGATGCCCGCGAAGAGATCAATGAACCGGAAAGCCGGGATGCCACCCGACTTATTCGGAGCGGGTTTTGCAGAGAGGAGCTTTTCAATCTCGGCAGGTTTTGGCCCGCCCTTGCCCTCTTCCCAGTTATAGACAGTGCGGGGTGGTCGGCCCAACAGTCCGGCCACCTCCGGCACACTGAGACCGGTATCTTCGCGAAGTTCGGTGAAGTCCATTTGCTGCCCCTTGCTCGACTCTCTGGGAATCTGAGTGCCATACTGGCACAAGAACATCAAGAGAACATTTCCGGATCGACTGGATTATCTTGTATGCCATAGGGAATCACCAACCAGATGACGTAGCGGCTACGCTCACTCCAAAGTGCCGATGATAGTTGGCACGCCACCACACAGTGACATGAATGTCGCTGGCTAGAGGGCCAGTTGTTTAAAGTCAGTGATTTAGACAGGCTGGCATATTGCTCTTAGCCGTTACCAGTAAGTTATTTGGTCTAGACCTTTCTTGACCATCGCGCGGACACCCTCATCATCACCCAATATCCCGCCGTAGTGACGGCCTTTTTCCAATTGCTTCACGTGTCCGGTAACGCAAACTTCCATGTAACCACTGTAACCTTCAACGCTGCGCAGACGCTGCAATAGCGTGTCCTTGGTGCTGTACAACACCTTTCGCCGCTCCGTGATTTTCGCACTTTTGCGTATTTCGGAAAAGGACCGGCGCATGGCCTCTTTGGTTTTTTCAGGGTTGTACGTTCCATATGCCTCTCCCCGAAACTTGCCTTCAAATGTACAGGCCTCAAACCCACCATCCTTGAAGAATGAGTGAAAATCCGCTATGTGATCTGATAGGGGAATAAACCGCCGGATGCTGGTTTTCGTCGCTTTCGCATCAATGTATTCCGCCGTGACGCCGCCGTGGTCACGGAGCCAAAACACCTCTTGTGGCCGAAGGCCGCTGTATAAGAGCACCCGGAAACACATCAGGAAAGCCGAGCGGCGTCCTTGCGAAAGTTTGGATTTGCGGTTGTTGGGCGACCATTCCTTTTGAGCCTCTTCCCACACCCGTTTAATTTCTTCCCGATCAAACGGGAGGAACATAGATTCATCGACCGGTTTAGGTTTGGGCATTTCAACGAAATCAATCGGGTTAACGACAAGACCCGGAACTTTCTTGTTCCTGATGGCATGCCGGAAAACTGAGTTCATCCCATCAAAATATTTGTGCACCGTGCCTCTGCCGATGTTTGGGTCTTCCAAGAGATAGTCCAAATAGTCTTGAAGTAACTGTTCGTCGATTGTCGCTAGGGAAGGCTCAAATTCTAACCCCTTTTCATCTTTCAAAAACTTAGTGAACTTGGCCGTTGTCACTTTGTGATTGCGGATTGTGTTAGGCTTTGAGTTTCGTAAATCCGCAATTTTTTCGTGCAGGTAAGTGAGCGTATGTTTGGGGTTCACTAGCGCTTTTCCACCCACTTCCTGAAAGCGCGCGTCTAGTGCGGTCTTCATGGCGTCGAACATGATAGCGTCCGTCGGGTCATCAGGACGTTGTGGGCGCATCACATCAGTCAAAGCATCCCCTAACGGGGATTTGTCGTTAACTAGGTCAAGCTTTTCGCGGTCCCCGAACGCATAGGCGGCAAAATACGCCAGTTGCTGTAGTTCCTGTTCCGGGGGCAAGGCGCGTACGCGCTTCATCTTGTCGGGTGTCTGCTTCCATTGGCCCGGATTTCGGTCCATGGGCGGTACCTTTTCCAGTTCCCCATCACTACCGAAACGCATCTTCATGCCGGGCTGCATCCGCACTGCCATAGCAGCGATCTCTTCCTGTTTGCGATCTATATGGGCGGCGCGGTCTTCAGGGGTGGCTAGATGTTCTAACAGGGCGTCGTGTTCTGTGTTGAGGGCGCGGGCACGATCTACGGCAGCGCCATAATGCGCCCCAAGCGATCTGTCCCAAACTTTCCTACCGACTGCCTCCCAAGCATCTTTGGGAACCCGCCGTTGATATCTGTAAAGTTTGGTTTTTTTGTCTTGCGAGAGGTGTGGAATTCCAGCGGATTCTTTTGCATTCATGAGGCGCGCCTGAAGGAAAATGTAGGGTGGTTTCGCCTGAAATGTAGGGTGAATTGGCCCAATTTGGCAAGTGGTTTTGTGCAAACTTCTTAAAACTAAGAATTTATCAGTAAGTCAGTATTGTGAGCCTCTCATCACCCACCAC
>DQCL01000350.1 GCA_003533975.1 Octadecabacter sp.
AGACCAACTCCACCCCAAAAAATCAAACTTGAACCCCTTGCGATCAACTGGATTCAGCCCCGCATTTCTTATCAACTCAAACAACTCATCTGGCGTGATAAACTTGTTCCATTCATGGGTGCCTTTAGGCAACCAACGCATGATGAACTCCGCACCCACAATCGCCATCGCGAAACTTTTTGGGTTCCGGTTGATGGTTGAGCAAATATGAAGCCCACTGGGTTTCAAAAGCTGCCGGCAGGCTGTGAGAAACGACAACGGGTCAGCGACGTGTTCGACGACCTCCATATTTAAAACGACGTCAAACTGCTCTCCGGCGGCGGCCATGTCTTCAGCCGTGGTGAAGCGGTAATCAATGTTAAGGCCAGATTGCTCTGCGTGAACCTGCGCCACGGGAATATTCCCTTCGGCAGCATCCGCGCCAACAATTTCCGCACCAAGCCGCGCCATCGGTTCGCAAAGCAAGCCGCCGCCACAACCAATGTCGAGGATACGCAGCCCGGCAAAAGGGTTGTCCGCCTTCAAGTCGCGATCGAATTCCGATGCGATTTGTTGCGTAATGTAGTCTAGCCGCGTTGGATTGAGCATATGGAGCGGCTTGAATTTACCTTCGAGGTCCCACCATTCAGCAGCCATTGCTTCAAATTTGGCAATCTCTGCGGGATCGACTGTTGTTTGTGCGGTTGTCATGCGAACTCCGAAACTTATTGGTGCTAGCGCTTATTCTGGGCATCGCCTGTGAGCCGATATATAGAAAGGATATGGACAAGGCCTCAGGACAAAAAAGCGCGGTTGCGTATCTCTACCCTCCTATCGACCCATTTGAACAGCAGATGCTGGACGTGGGAGACGGGCACAGGATTTACGTTGAGCAATGCGGTAACCCTAACGGCTTGCCGGTTGTCGTTTTACATGGCGGGCCCGGTGGCGGGTGCAGCCCTATGATGCGGCGCTTTTTCGACCCTGACATTTATCGAATAATTCTGTTTGACCAGCGCGGGTGTGGCCGTTCAAGACCGCATGCGAGCGTTGAGAACAACACAACTTGGCATCTCGTTTCTGACATTGAACTTATCAGGGAAACGCTCGGTATTTCTGATTGGGTTGTCTTCGGGGGTAGCTGGGGTGCAACGCTTGCCCTCGTCTATGCGCAAGCCCATCCGGAGCCTGTTTTGCAACTTGTGTTGCGCGGCGTGTTTCTAAGCACCCAACGAGAGCTGGATTGGTTTTATCAGGGCGGTGCTGGCGCGTTTTGGCCCGAAATCTGGCGGAGCTTTGAAGAGCTCATTCCTGAGGCCGAACGGCACGACATGATTGCCGCCTATCACAAACGGCTGTTTTCTGGTGATGCGATTTTGGAGACGAAGTATGCACGTGCTTGGGCGGGTTGGGAGAATGCGCTGGCGTCGATCGATAGTCAGGGTCTTGGCGGGACGAGCCCCGCAGAGTACGCGCGCGCCTTTGCCCGTCTCGAAAATCACTTCTTCACCAACAAGTGCTTCCTGAATTCCGAGCAGCAGATTCTGAATAATGTATCAAAGATCGCCCACATTCCGGCGACGATAGTGCAAGGACGGTTTGACATGATTTGCCCCCCTGTCTCCGCGCACGCTCTCGCGTCGGGGTGGCCAAAGTGTCGTTTGGTTATGGTGGCGAAGGCGGGGCACGCGCTGTCTGAGCCAGGTATTACAGCGGAACTTGTTCGGGTGATGGACGCGGTAAGTACTTCAAAAGGGCCTAAAAATTGACGGGTTGTATGATTTTGCATTGTCGTTACGCTATTCTTAATCAAGGGGGGCCATAGGCTTGCGATCAATTCTGAAGATTGTTCTTCAACGTCTCGGACTGGGGCTTGTAACCCTTTTTGTGGTTTCCATTGTCATTTTTGTTGCGGTGAATTCACTCCCCGGGGACTTTGCTGAAGCTATCTTGGGGCAGGGCGCGACGCCTGAATCGGTTGCCACTATTCGTCGCGATCTTGGTTTGGATCAGCCGCTTGTCGTGCGCTATTTCGATTGGCTGAAGGGAATGCTGACCCTCGACCTCGGGACGAGTTTCGCACAGTTGAATTTTGCGAATTTCGGGGGCGCTGGGACAACGACAGTAGCCGAACAAATTGCACCACGTCTTTCCAACACGATGTTTCTGGCAACTGTAACCGCCTGCATTGCGGTGCCATTGGCCGTTACGTTGGGCATACTTGCGGCGCTCTATCGCAATACCGCGTTTGATAAAGCGGCAAACATGTTCACGCTCAGCTCAATCTCGAGCCCTGAATTTTTCATGGCCTATGTGCTGATCCTATTCCTCGCAGTGTTGAACCCGATTTTCCCAAGCCTCAGCAATATTTTTGAGGGCATGGCGTTTTCTGAACGCCTAGAGAAATCCATGCTTCCGGCGCTTACACTGACCTTGGTTGTTACAGCGCATATGATGCGGATGACACGTGCTGCAATTATCAGCCTGTTGGCCTCACCCTACATTGAAATGGCGCGGCTTAAGGGCCTCAGCCCGATGCGCGTGATTGTGAAACATGCGCTTCCAAACGCGCTGGCCCCGATTATTAACGTGATTGCGCTGAACCTTGCCTACTTGATTACCGGTGTTGTCGTGGTTGAGGTGGTGTTCGTTTATCCCGGCATTGGTCAGCTGTTCGTCGACTCGGTAAAAATTCGTGACATCCCAGTTGTTCAGGCCTGCTGCCTTATCTTTGCGGCAGCGTATATCTTGTTGAACCTGACGGCGGATATCCTGTCCATCATCTCCAACCCACGTCTGAGGCATCCAAAATGAGCGGTTTGATGTGGGCGGCGGCCCTTCTTGTTGTGCTTCTGGTCGGTGGCTACGTGTTCCGCTTTGCGGGGCAGAAGGTCACTGACAATGCGCCAATGTTTCGGGACATGAGCTTCGGTGTCGCATTTGGCTACGTTCTTGCTGCAGCGTTGTTTTTTTGGGCCATCTACTATTACTTCCAACCTACAGTGACCGAAGCTGGGACGCCGAACGCAGGCGTCGTGTTCTTTAAGTGGGCGGTACACGGCTTTATCATAGCGGCAATCGCGGCGTTTCTATTCCGTTTACTTGGCCGCGTTGTCGGAACCGAGGGCAGCAAGAAACTCTTCCGTTCCATGCCACTCACAGCATCCTTCGGCGTCTTGGTTATTATTCTCTATGCAATCGTTGCGATCTTCGCCGGTTCGATTGCGCCTTATGGTGAATCCGAAATTCTCGGTGCGGCGAACGTGCTTGCAGGTGGTGATTTGGCTGCAGGGGGTGATCCTGCTTACCCACTAGGGACCGACCAAATCGGCCGCGATATTCT
>DQCL01000084.1 GCA_003533975.1 Octadecabacter sp.
CACCGCCAGCACCGCGTTCGGTTATGCGGGCGTGAGCCTACTGATTTCTTCTTTGAGGTGGAGTTTTTCTTTCTTGAGGCGTGACACTTCAAGGTCGTCGCTACCCGGGCTTCGCTGGGCTTTTTCGACGGCATCTGAAAGGCTATCGTGCTTCTTCTTGAGTTCCTGCAGGTGGGACGTCAAGCTCATGTTGTTCCTCCGATACTGGTTGCGTGGTTTTGAAATTTGACCACAGTTTTATGCCTCTGTCACGCCGCGCGGCAGCATTCCGAGACAATCAGTAGAACACCGCCAAAACATTGCGAAAAAGTTAATCGGGCAACTCAAATGCAAGGCCCTTGCGCAAAACACCCGCGATCTCGGCGCGGTAATCCGGCTGGTCATTCACGTGACTTGCCCCTTCGTGCAGCGCAATTGGCGCATGAAGCTTGAATGGCCCACGTGCACCTTTACGAGCACGCAGAATAAAACGATCCGCGGCGCGGTTGATGCGGCCCGATATCGGATAAACCGCAATGTCGCCCAAACGCGTATCAATCGCATTCAGAACATCCGGCAAACGGTCTGCCTTCTGGATCATAGAAAGCCAACCTTTGGGTTTCAGACGTCGTGTTGCAACATCCAGCCAGTCCTTCATTGGCGTATCCCCAGCGAAGGCGATGTCACGGTCCGCGCGGGGGCTCGCCTTGCCTGCGGTGCGTTCGAAATAAGGAGGGTTGGTGATGACATGGTCAAATGTGCGTGCGGTGATGTCTTGCGGCAAAACACGCAGATCAGCGGTCGATACTTGCGCTTCGATGCCGTTGGCCGCTGCGTTCTTACGGCACAGATCAGCGTAGTGCGGTTGAATTTCAGCACCACAAAGCGTTAGCCGATGCACGCGCGATCCAAGGCAAAGCATTGCCGCACCCGTGCCGCACCCGAGCTCCAACACAGATTGTCCTTCATCCGCGGGAACACTTGCAGCCAGTAACACAGGATCAATGCCCGCGCGGTACCCTTTTGCGGGTTGTTCCAGCATCACCTGACCGCCAAGGAACGCGTCGAGGGTTGTTTCGAAGCCCTCGCTCACAGGCCCAGATCGATATCGTTGGCCTTCAAAACCGAGGTCGCGATGAAATGATCCTCGCGCCGGACCATCAGGCGGCGTGGCAATATGCCCAAGGACCCATCGAGGATGCTCATATTTACGTCCAACTCGAACACCTCTATATCCTCACCCTGTAAAAGGGCTTTGGCGAAAGCGATGATTGTGATGTCGTTTGTGCGCAGGAGTTCTTTCATACCCATGACTTAAGGTGCTAGCCGTACCTTTGTCGAGTAACTGACGGAGCCGTGCATGAGCCTGGACCAAGCCGCGACAAAACCACACGAACGCCTCGCTGCCGCTTTGGCAGACGAGATGGACGCCGTGAACGTGCTGATCCGGGATCGTATGGCCTCAGAGCACGCGCCGCGTATCCCCGAAGTTACCGCGCATTTGGTTGAAGCGGGCGGCAAACGCCTGCGCCCAATGCTGACGCTGGCGGCTGCTAAACTGTGTGGCTACGAAGGCCCGTATCACGTGCATCTGGCTGCTACGGTTGAATTTATTCACACAGCGACCTTGCTGCATGATGATGTCGTTGACGAGTCCGCACAGCGGCGCGGGCGGCCAACTGCAAACCTGCTTTGGGACAATACCAGCAGCGTGTTGGTCGGCGACTATCTGTTCGCCCGGTCCTTCCAATTGATGACAGAAACGGGTTCGCTTGATGTGCTGCGCATCCTGTCCAACGCCTCCGCGACGATTGCCGAAGGTGAAGTGCTGCAGCTGACTGCGGCGCGTGATTTGGCAACGACCGAGGATATTTATCTACAGGTCGTACGTGGCAAAACGGCTGCGCTGTTCTCGGCGGCAATGGAAGTCGGTGGTGTAATCGCTGGCCGTGAAGACGCGGCTATCAAAGCCCTGTTTGATTACGGTGATGCGCTGGGCGTAGGCTTTCAGATCGTGGATGACTTGCTGGACTATGCCGGAACGGACGCCATCGGCAAAAACATCGGTGATGACTTCCGTGAACGCAAATTGACGCTGCCGGTGATCAAGGCGATTGCGCTGGCCGATACTGAAGAACGCGCGTTCTGGGAACGTACAATTGCGAAAGGTCGCCAAGATGATGGCGACTTAGAAACAGCGCTAGAGATATTGGTCAAGCATGGCACACTTGAGGCGACCAAACTGGACGCCTTGGCGTGGATGGAAAAGGCAAAAGCGGCATTGGCACCCTTGCCGGATCACGCCATCAAACCGATGCTGCTGGACCTCGCGGACTATGTCGTTGAGCGGGTTAAGTAGGGGCTTCATCCGTTCGGGCAACCCACCACTCAGGATGGGACCGGCGCAGCGCCATTGCTGCAGTTTCGCTCGCGTCGGCACCTTCAAACAGCGCGAAACAGGTCGCACCTGACCCTGACATCCGGGTCAGCATACAGCCATGCTGCGCGGTCAATTCTGCCAGCACGTTGTTGATTGTCTCTTCGGTGGTCAGGGCGGGGGGTTGTAAGTCATTACGTTGCTGCGCGAGCCAGCCAATCCAATTGTCGGTATCAAACGGGTCGGGCATGTCATCGGCCATAGGTTGGTTTGACTTGCTCTCAAGGCCGTTGAAAATCTTCGCAGTAGAAACGCCGACATTCGGGTTCACCAACAGGATATCAAGCATTGGCGCAGGGCCGAGCGTCTCAAGGGCGTCGCCAATACCGCGCATCCTTGTTAGTTCCGATGTCATGCAAACGGGAACGTCCGCTCCAAGCGCAAGAATTGTTTCGGCGTCGGGCAGTGGAACAGCCCAAAGCCGTGACAACGCCCGTAAAGTTGCAGCAGCATCCGCAGAACCACCCCCAATCCCAGAGGCAACAGGCAAATTTTTGTGCAGCGTAATCGCCGCGCCATTAGGCAGTCCAAAAGACCGCGCAGCACGAAGAACAAGGTTATCTTCGCCAACGTCCAAGTCACGCGCAAACGGACCCTCAATTGACAGAGAGAGCGTTTCAGCCGGTGCAACATGCACTTCGTCACCAAGACTCGTGAACATCACCAAACTATCAAGCAGATGATAACCATCCGCGCGTTGACCCGTCACATGCAATGACAGGTTAATTTTTGCATGTGCCGTTTCAATCATGGTGCCGTTAGTCACCGGTCGCGACCTCGACGGCGGGGGCAGGGGTTTGACCGTCTTCGGCATAGACCGCATCCAGTCCGATGGTCAGCTTGCGGCGAATACGTTCGGCTTCGGCGTCTTCAGGTTCAAACGACAACGCGCGACGCCACTGAAAACGCGCCTCCACATCGCGTCCTACCATCCAGTAAACGTCCCCGAGATGATCGCTTATGATCGGGTCATTTGGCTCAAGTTCTGCGGCTCTTTCCATCGGCGCCACGGCTTCTTGGTAGCGCCCAAGCTTGTAATAGACCCAAGCAAGACTATCGACGATGGCACCGCTGTCAGGTCGTGCGGCAATCGCTTTTTCGATCATGGCCAACGCTTCGTCGTAGTTTTCAACAAACCCGCGATCGACCATCGAATAGCCCAAATAATTCAATACAGAAGGATCATTAGGGTTTACGAGAAGGGCCGCGCGAAAGTCTGCTTCTGCGTCCTCCCAATTATCGAGGCGTTCATTGGAAATACCTCGTGAATACAACAGCCACCAACGGATGGAGGCCGTTTCCGGGTATCCATCGAGCGCGGCAGTATAAGATGCCCGCGCTTCGGCGAACTGCTCGTCGCGGCGATAAATATCACCAAGGGATGCATGAGACAGTGGCAATTCAGGATGGCTGCGCGTCAGTTGCGTTAGAACTTCGATGGCTTGCACGGACCGACCCGCACGTCGCAATGCTTCGGCGCGCCCGATTTCGGCGCTGTAGTAAGCAGGGTCTTCTGTGGCGACCTGCGCAAACGTTTGGGCAGCGTCATCATACTGATCAAGTGCGTTCAATAGGTGCGCAGTGGCGATATGAGCGTTTGCATCTTGGGGTGCGATATAGCGTGCAGCCTGCGCGTACAGCAGCAGATATCTTTCGTTAGCCTCCCCCGCGAGAATATCGGACAGGCCCCTAAAAGCATAAGAAATACCCGCACTTGGCGTGGAAACCACACGCTCAAGATCAGGAACTTCGCCTGCGTTGATCGCGGCGCGCAACGCTGCGATCTCGGGTTCGGGGTTATTTCCAAAGACGCGGCTCGAAATATTTGCAGCCCGCTCGAACTCTCCGAGTTGGCAAAGGATCTGGAGATGTGCCACCACGGACGCGCGGGTTGGAATGACCCCCTCATTCGGAGGCAAAGCATAAATGGCACTCGCGCCTTCCAGATCACCCGACATAGCAAGCGCAAGAGCTTTGTGTTGTTGTCCAAAACTGCGCAGTCCGGGGGCGTCTATTACCTCATCAAAGCGCATCAAGGCATGATCCAATTCGCCCTTGCCCATGTAGGCCCACGCCTGGTTTAGCCCGTCTAAAAGTGGGCCAATCTCATGCCCCGCTTCGATCAGTTCAAATATCGTGTCCCAATCTTGCGCGCGCGCTGCGTGTGCCATTAAGGCGATATTGGCGATCTGGCTTTCGCCGCCAGCCTCAAGAAACGGACGCGCAATACGAGCGGCCGACTGGATTTCTCCGGTACCCACAAAGGCGGTAATCGTTTGCTCCATTAAGGACAGGTTGTTGGCATCCGATAGAAGCGCATCGCGGAAATAGCCGGCGGCTGCAGAGTAATCGCCAATTATTCCCGCCTGACGCGCTGCAAGGTAAGCGCCCGCATTTGGGTCCGCAGAAACTGGGCTCGCGAGGGTAAGCGTTGCGGCAATTGCCGTTTGGGTAAAGACCGTGGAAAGGCGTGAAGGCAAGGTCAGCTCCGACATTGTGGGTTGCCGTAGCCTAAGGCCGTGGAATCGCAGGAGCAAACAACATTTCCGCGATCTGGGATGTATACGCGGTATCCCGCACGGCCTGAAACGAAAAAGGCCCCGCG
>DQCL01000036.1 GCA_003533975.1 Octadecabacter sp.
CGACCAGATCAAAGGCGAAAAGACGATTAACTTCGTTAAGCGCCGCCGGAAGCACTCTTCCAAGCGCACCAAAGGTCACCGTCAGCAACTGACACTCGTTCGCATCACTGACATCCTCGAAAAGGGTGCAGGCAAGTCTGGCGTGAAAGCTGCGCTGAACGGTTCTGGCTTCATGTCTGCTGACATGATCGAACGTGCTGCCAACAAAGGCGCACCAGCGTCCAAGAAAGCCGAAGCTGCTGCTGCACGCGCATCCCAGCCTAAGAAAGCTGCTGCAAAGACTGCTGCGAAGACTGAAAAGCCAGCCGCAAAAGCATCTGCATCTGACGATCTGACTGTCATCAACGGCATCGGCCCAGCCGCTGCTAAAAAGTTCGAAGCTGCAGGCATCACGTCTTACGCCGCTCTTGCTGCTGTTGACGTTGATACCTTTGATGCAGTTAAAGTGAAGCCTGAGTGGGTGGCTGAAGCCGCTGACCTCGCGAAATAAGGAGAGACACCAATGGCACATAAAAAAGCAGGCGGTTCATCCCGTAACGGTCGCGACTCAGCTGGTCGCCGTCTTGGTATCAAAAAGTATGGCGGCGAGTCCGTTATCCCAGGTAACATCATTGCACGTCAGCGTGGCAACAAGTGGTGGCCGGGTACTGGCGTTGGCGAAGGCAAAGATCACACGATCTTCGCAGTCGTTGAAGGCAACGTGACCTTCCGCAAAGGCTTCAAAGGCCGCACCTTTATTTCTGTTGCACCGCTCGCCGAGGCAGCTGAGTAACCGAACCTTAGGTTTTAAAGAATTTGAAGGGGTCGGTGTTAACCGGCCCCTTTTTCATTTTCAAACGCCCGCTAATCAGGAGGGTAAAATGTCTGTCGCTATCTTACCCTTTTTGGGCTTCGCCACATCACAAGTTGGCACGCCTGGACCTGCGAACATGGTCCTACTGGCGACTGGCGCGCGGTTTGGACTGCGTCGCACGCTTCCTTTTGTGGCTGGTGTTGCGCTTGGAAAGCAGTTGATCATCTGGCCACTCGGCTTTGGTTTGATGGCAGTGCAGGACGATTACCCGATGGTATTTGAAGCCCTCAAGTGGGTGTCGATCGCTTACATATTGTGGCTTGCTTACCGCGTTGCCAACATGCGCCTGAAGGTTGGAGAAGCTGATGGGCAACCACCCGGTTTCATCGCAGGTCTTATCGTACATCCTTTAAATCCAAAGGCATGGGCGATGATCACGACAGGGTTCACAACCTTCGTGATTGCAGGAACACCCTCCTTGCAAGCCACGGCGACCATCGCCATCTGTTTGTTGGGACTGCAAATGATACTGCATCCGATCTGGACCTATGCGGGACAGCGGATCGCGGCGAGTTTGGCCGGAACACCTGGGGAAAAATACCTGATGTGGACGCTTGCGGCACTCACTGTCGTGTCAGTTGTCTACGCATTATTTGCAGGAGACCACCAATGAATTCCGAAAGCCGGATTTCAGACGATATCCAAACCAATCAACCCGTTATTCACGCAGCACGGTTCGCGTTGCGCCCTCTGGCAGATTCGGATTCGGGCCTGCTTGAGCGTCACTTGTCAGATCAACGTGTCGCGACGATGACACGCGTTATTCCGCATCCTTTGCCACCCGAATACATCGCAAACATGCTGACGCGCGCGCGTGATGCTGAACGCACCGAGGATTTCTGGGCGATTGATGGATCCGCCAATGAACATGCCGAAGTTATGGGCGTCATCAAGCTGTCACGGCTTGATCGCAATCAATCCGAGTTGCGGTATTGGGTGGCGCCTGCATTTTGGAATACAGGTATCGCCACGGATGCTGTTGACGCGATCCTGTCTGCGAATCCACAAGGTGCCCGCGATATCTATGCTGAGGTGTTTCAAGACAACCCAAGGTCCGCCCGTATCCTGACAAACGCCGGATTTGCCTACCTAGGTGATGCTGAGACGTTTTCCGTGGCGCGTAATATGGTGACACCAACGTGGACCTATGCTCGTAAGATGGGCAAGCCCGCTTGAGCGCAACGCGCGTTTCGCGTATCGCCCTGTTAACCTGTTAGAAAGCCTGAACCGATGAACTTCCTCGACCTGTGCAAAGTCTATATCCGCTCCGGCAGTGGTGGCGGTGGCTGTATTTCGTTTCGGCGTGAAAAATACATCGAATACGGTGGCCCAAATGGTGGTGACGGCGGCAAGGGCGGCAGCGTCATCGTTGAGGCCGTTGATAACCTCAACACGTTGATCGACTTTCGCTATCAGCAGCATTTCTTTGCCAAAAACGGTGAGGCTGGCAAAGGTCAGCAACGCACGGGTGCAGATGGCGATGATATTCTCCTGAAGGTTCCGACAGGCACCGAAATCATGGACGAGGATCAAGAGACAGTTATCGTTGATCTCGCGACAACGGGTCAGCGAGTTGTACTTGCCAAGGGCGGTAACGGTGGCTGGGGTAACCTGCACTTCAAATCTGCAACGAACCAAGCGCCCCGGCGTTCCAACCCCGGTCAAGACGGGATCGAGCGCACGATTTGGTTGCGTCTGAAACTTATCGCGGACGCTGGGCTTCTGGGTTTGCCGAATGCAGGTAAATCTACCTTCCTTGCGGCGACGTCGAATGCCCGCCCGAAAATTGCGGACTATCCGTTCACCACGCTTGTTCCGAACCTCGGCGTTGTTGGTGTTGATAACAGCGAATTCGTTATTGCCGACATTCCCGGACTGATTGAGGGTGCCAGCGACGGTAAGGGCCTTGGGCAGTTGTTCTTGGGCCATGTTGAACGCAATTCTGTGCTGTTACACCTGATTGACGGCACATCTGGCGATCCCGTAGGCGACTATAAAACCATCATTGCTGAGCTTGAAGCATACGGTGGTCACCTTGCCGATAAGCCACGCGTTACAGTTTTGAACAAGATAGATACGTTGGATGAAGAAGAGCGCCAGTTCATCGTGGATGAAATCAAAGCAGGGACTGGCGTCGATGTGATGCTAATGTCCGGTGCGACTGGTGAAGGCACCGTTGACGTTCTTCGCGCCCTCAAGGTGGAGATCGATGCCGACAAACTGCGCCAGAACGCCCCTGAGGAGGAAGCGCCTTGGCGTCCCTAAAAGATGCAAAACGGCTGGTCGTAAAGATCGGCTCTGCGTTGCTTGTGGACCAAGCGACAGGGCTGCGCTCTGATTGGTTGCGATCGTTAGCGGCGGATGTCGCAGCGATCCGTGCGCGTGGTACAGACGTAATTTTGGTTTCGTCCGGTTCTATTGCGTTAGGGCGTGGCGTGTTGGGATTGCCGCGTACAGAACTTGCGCTTGAACAATCACAGGCGGCCGCTGCGGTCGGTCAAATCCGGTTGGCACGCGCCTATGAAGAGGCGCTCACGCCGCATGGCATTACGACTGCGCAAGTTTTGGTGACGCTGGAAGACAGCGAAGACCGCCGCCGTTATTTGAACTCACGCGCGACGATGGAAACCTTGTTGGGCTTAGGCGTCACTCCGATCGTGAACGAAAACGATACGGTTGCGACTGACGAAATCCGGTATGGTGACAACGACAGGCTCGCGGCGCAGGTTGCTGTGACTGCTGGCGCAGATTGTTTGGTACTGTTGAGTGATGTGGATGGGTTCTATTCCGATAATCCGCACATCAATAAAGACGCTAAACATTATGATATCATTGATAAAATCACCCCTGAAATTGAACGGCAGGCAGGCGACGCAGGATCCGGTCTTTCTAAGGGGGGGATGAAAACCAAACTGATGGCTGCAAAATTGGCGACCGATGCGGGCTGCCGGATGGCTATTACCTTGGGAACCCCCATGAACCCACTGAAAATACTGGAAGATGGTGGGCGGTGCACTTGGTTCAATGCGCAAACCAACCCTCAAGCAGCCCGTAAGCGCTGGATTGCAGCGATGAAACCTCATGGGGAAGTCACAATTGATACCGGTGCTGGAACAGCGTTGAAGTCGGGCAAGTCTTTGTTGCCGATTGGCATTGTCGCAACCTCAGGCGCGTATCAGCGTGGCGACGCGGTTGCGATTGTATCTGCAGACGGGCTGCGTTTAGGGCTTGGGTTGTCGCGTTATTCGAGCGTCGAGGCCGCAGCCATTAAAGGTATGCGAAGCCAAGATATTGCAAACGAACTTGGTTATGAAGGACGCGGTGTGTTTATCCATCGCGACGATATGGTGATCTGATGACTGATGATATGAACATTCCCGCTTTGATGGCCGACATTGGTGAACGCGCGAAAGTAGCCGCGAAGGCACTGGCCAGTGCCGCGCCTGAGGCCAAAACAAAAGCACTTATGGATGCGGCTGATGCAGTTTGGGCGGCGCGTGCGGACATTATCAAAGCAAACGCCAAGGACATGGAATTCGGCCGTGAAAAAGGTCTGAGCCCCGCAATGCTAGACCGTTTGATGCTCGACGAAGACCGTATTGGCGGCATGGTTGAAGGCCTGCGGGCCGTTGCGTCACAGGATGATCCTGTAGGTGCCGTTATGGAGGAGTGGACCCAGCCAACGGGTTTGAACATTCGCCGTGTGCGCACACCGCTTGGTGTTATTGGCGTCATCTATGAAAGCCGTCCGAACGTGACAGCCGACGCCGGTGCGCTTTGCCTTAAGGCGGGGAATGCTGTGATTTTACGTGGTGGTTCCGAAAGCTTTCACAGCTCTGGGGCGATCCACAACGCGCTGCAGATCGGGCTTCGCTCAGCCAGCCTTCCTGAAGATGCCATCCAGTTGGTACCGACAAGAGACCGCGCGGCAGTGCGTGAAATGCTGACGATGACGGACACTATTGATGTGATTGTTCCACGTGGCGGCAAGGGGCTGGTTGGTCTTGTGCAGAAAGAGGCCCGCGTGCCTGTTTTCGCGCATCTTGAAGGCATTGTTCATATCTACATCGACAAAGATGCAGACGCTGCAAAAGCACGCCGCGTTGTGATGAACGCTAAAACGCGCCGCACTGGGATTTGCGGTGCGGCGGAATGTTTGCTGGTTCACAAAGATGTTGCCGCCCTTGGCCAAGAGATTGTGGATGATCTGATGGCGGCCGGTGTTGATGTACATGCGCAAGGCCTGAATGGGACTAGCCAAGCAACGAATAACGACTGGGGGATGGAATTCCTAGACATGAAGATCGCCGCGAAACTTGTTGATAACATTGATGAAGCCATTTCACACATTCAGGACTTCGGGTCCAATCACACCGATTGTATCCTGACTGAGAATGATGATGCGGCGGAGCAGTTCTTTGCGCGCCTCGATTCAGCGATCCTGATGCGCAATGCCTCAACCCAGTTTGCAGATGGTGGTGAGTTTGGCATGGGCGCAGAAATCGGTATCGCAACGGGCAAGATGCACGCTCGCGGTCCGGTCGGGGCGGCGCAGCTTACAAGCTTTAAATATCTTGTTGTTGGTGACGGAACGGTCCGCGCTTAAAAGGTCACCGCGACCCAGTCGCGGCCATGTGAGAACGCAAGTTTGCGATCAGCCTGTGCTGCCATTTGGGGCAGAAGGCCGAAATGAACCTGAGCAGGGGTTAAACTGTCGGCGTACTCCCCTTTACTAAGAGGGGCCCAAAGTGCGGGGTCGAGGCTCAAACGGTCATGTTTGGTTTTGATAGTCCAATTGCTCTGATTCTGGGTGATCTGAATGTCGCCCCCCAATGGCAACGCCGTCTCAACACACATCACCGCAAGCAGCGCGACCCGAACATCTAAACGCGGTGGATCGCCTGGAACGGCCCAAGAATATGTCACCCGTCCGCCGTTTGAGATTGCCTGCAGTACCGAAAGGATCTCGCCGTGCTGAACAACTTGGTCGGCGGTGGCATCCCCGAACGCTAGACGAAGAAACCGTACCTTTGCCGATGCATTTTGTACGCTATCTGTTACCAGTGCCATTTCAGGACTATCAGCAACACCCGAAAGGCCGAGTAATTCAATGCCGTTGCCGATCGCGCCCAATGGGTTAATGAGGTCATGACAGATGCGAGAGCCTATAAGGGCGTTTAAGTTGGACAACATGGAGCTCCGGTTGATGACAGGGCCGTCTTTATTTGAACCCGGTATGATCGTGAAACATCCGGGACAGCCGGACTGGGGGTTAGGGCAAGTCCAATCCGCAGTGGGCGGGAAAGTGACCGTTAATTTTCAAGAGGCCGGCAAAGTGGTAATTGATGAGGCGCGCGTTGGGTTAATAGTTGTGTCTTATGGTTAATCCACACGTTAAAAGTGTAAAGGGCAAATTTACTATTCAGTCACGGACTAAAAGCAACGGAATCTATGCGCAAAATTGCTGAAATGAATGACCAAATGGTTAATGCCGCACCGCAATTTGCGACCCGCTTGGCGAAGACGGCTGAGGATAACCGTGGCGCGCAGGCGCTGAGGTACAAAATTTTTGTTAAGGAAATGGGCGGGGATGGACCCCTTGTTGATCACGGCAACGGGCTTGAATGCGATGCATTTGATGAGCATGCCGAGCAATTGTTGCTGCTTGATCTGACCCGTGATCCGGCCGATCAGATTGTTGGTGTTTATAGGCTATTAGACAGTAAGGGCGCGAAAGCGGCAGGGCAGTTTTACTCTGAAACGGAATTTGATCTGGCGCCTTTGGTTCAATCGGGCCGTACGCTGATGGAATTAGGTCGATCCTGCTTGCATGCTGAATATCGCGGCGGCGCAGGCATGTTACATCTTTGGCAGGGATTGGCCGAGGTCGTTAGAGAGCGTCAAGTTGAGGTGCTGTTTGGCGTGGCGAGTTTTCATGGCACTGATCTGGATGCACTCGCAACTTCATTGGCGTTGTTGCACGACAAGCATCTTGCGCCAGAAGATATTCGTGTCTGTTCGCGTTCAGGTCCTCAAGTCAGCTATGAACCAGTGACGGACCGTGTCACTGCTATGCGCAATGTACCTGCGTTGATTAAGGCCTATCTACGGCTGGGCGGCTTCATAGGTGACGGCGTATTTGTTGATCACGCGTTCAACACGACAGATGTTTGCTTGATCCTTGATTTGGCGCGGATGTCGCCAAAACAGGTCTCTATGTATGGGGGAGCGCGATGACTTGGACATCTGATGATTTACCGCCGACCCATAAGATAACGCCTGCCGGCTGGCTGCGCATTGTGGTGCGTGGTTTTGCAGTGGGGACTGTTACGTTCGGATGTCTGTTGTTGTTGCTGTTGGTGCGCTTAGTTGAACGGCCGCTCTGCGGGCAGGGCCGTCCTGTGTCGCCCTTTATCACGCAATTCGTGTGCCGCAGCGCATTTGTACTTATGGGGATCAGTTACAACCGTATCGGGACCCCAATGACAGGCGCTGGCGCGGTTGTCGCAAACCATACGTCGTGGCTTGATATCTTCGCGCTGAACGCTGCCAAGCGTATCTATTTCGTAAGCAAAGCAGAAGTTGCCGCCTGGCCAGGCATTGGTTGGTTGGCGCGGGCCACGGGAACCGTTTTTATCGCGCGTGACCGTTCAAAAGCCAGCGCGCAGGTTGCTGTGTTCCGCGAACGCCTTCTCCACGGACACAAGTTGCTGTTTTTCCCCGAAGGCACATCAACCGATGGGCAGTTGGTCTTACCGTTCAAACCCACTTTGTTTGCGGCTTTCTTTGATGATGCACTGCGTGAAACGTTCGCGATCCAGCCGGTTTCGGTCATTTACCATGCGCCAAAAGGGGTGGACCCACGTCATTATGGGTGGTGGGGCGACATGGATTTCGGCACGCATCTTCTTGCAACGTTGGCACAATCACCGCAAGGCGGCGTTAGCGTTGTCTATCATGATCCTGTGAGAATCAAAGATTTTGAAAACCGGAAGGCGCTGGCTGCGCACCTTGAAAACGTGGTGCGCACGGGTCATTCAGATCATTTCGGCAGCGAAAGTCGCTAGGGTTTTGGCCGGGTCTTCGGTTTTCCAAACCTCATCACTGAGGCCGAAGAAATCTGTGTGCGGTGAAAGGGTGCGGATAAGGTCAAGCGACAGAGCGCCTTCCGCGACAACCGGCACCTCGATCATTTCCGACCACCACTGGAACAACTCAAGCTCGGCTTTTTCACTGTTGCCGAGCGCAGTGTCGCCAACAGGTCCAAAACTGATGTAATCCGCGCCAAGTTCGCAGGCAGTCATGCCGTTGTGACGAGACGCGTAGCAATTGGTGCCAATGATCGCGTCGGCGCCCAAATCCTTGCGGACCGTTTTAATTGTGCGGGCCGCGTCATCGAGGTGCACGCCGTCTAAGCCAAGCGGTTCAACCATCATCACATGACTGTCGATAACCAATGCCACGTCGCGCGCGTGGGTCACTTCACGCAGGGCATCGGCCGCTTTTGCGATACGCGCTTCGTCCTTTGAGCCAAGGGACAAGCGTACACAGCCCACGTCGACCTGATCCAAGCAGGCCGCCAGAACGTCAGGGTAAACTGAAAGTTCAAACTCAGACGGTGTAATCAGATAAATCTGCGGCGTCTGTTTTTCTTCGATAATGTCTTCGGTCATGCGCGTGGCCTCTCTTTGGTGGCCTCGCTATAGCGCCCACATTGCGTATTGAATAGGGGTGCGCTACCTCAGCGGCAAATTAGGAGACAGCCATGCCCACCGACACCCCACAGCCGAGCTTTGTTTTGATCCGCCCGCAAATGGGCGAGAACATTGGTGCCGCGGCCCGTGCGATGTGGAATTTCGGGTTGGACCGCATGCGTATCGTCGCGCCGCGCGACGGCTGGCCAAACCCTGCGGCGGATGCAATGGCCTCTGGCGCGGGACGGTTGCTGGATGAGGCCGAGGTGTCAGACAACGTGGCGAACGGGATAGCGGACCGGACCTATGTGTACGCTACAACGGCGCGTCCACGTGAGTTAACCAAACCTGTGTTTTCACCGGAAGCAGCCATGCGAGATGCCGCAGAACGGATTGCACGGGGTGAGAAAGTGGCCGTGATGTTTGGGCCGGAACGGTCTGGAATGGAGAACGCCGATATTGCTCATGCCAATGCGATAATCACCGTTCCTGTGAACCCAGAGTTTGCCTCACTTAACCTTGCGCAATGTGTGTTGTTAGTTGGCTATGAATGGCGCCGCGCCGCAGGTGAGATTGAAGACGTCGTTATTCAGGGGCAGACCACACAGATTGCAGATCAACATGACACTGAAGCGCTGGCGCGTCATTATGAGGAACGGCTTGAAGAGGCCGGGTTCTTTTATCCAGAGCACAAAGCCGAAAATATGAAAGTGAACCTGCGCAATCTGTGGAGTCGGATGCCAATGACGAGGGCGGATGTGCAGATGCTCCATGGTGTGCTGCGCCAATTGCTGCGTGGGAAAAGCTGAAGCTTTAGCGCCTGCGGCGGGCGGGGGCGCACCTGCGGTGCGCTTAAGGAAGAGGGGGCCAGCCCCCATCGCTGCGCGATTCCCCCGAGGTTTTAAGAACAAAAGAAGCTAAGGGTCACGTTTGAGGTGGCTTTGGGTTGCTCAGGCTTTAGGGGCGGCATAAGTTTCGGGCAAAGCAAGTTTGAGGTTCGAAATGGCAACCAAGCCGCGCAGTATTTTTGAAGATGTTAGTGATGTGCAAAAGCCCGTGGCGGCCCCTGGTGGGATTGATGCCGGCGGGAAGGGGGCCCGTGGCGCGATCCGGATCTGGTTGATGGCGTTGTTTGCGCTTGTGGTGGTGATGATCACCGTGGGCGGGCTGACACGGCTGACGGATTCCGGGTTGTCGATTACCGAATGGGCCCCGCTGTCAGGTTCTGTACCGCCGATGAGTGTGGGCGCGTGGGAGGCCGAGTTTGAGGCCTACAAGCAAATCCCTGAGTATACCGAGCAAAATGCAGGCATGAGCCTGTCAGAATTCAAGACTATCTATTGGTGGGAATGGAGCCACCGCCAACTTGGTCGTTTCATCGGCGTCGTATGGGCGTTGGGGTTCTTTTACTTTCTGCTGCGCAAGCAAATTCCCGTGGGCTGGACTGGGCGATTGGTTCTCGTGGGCGCACTTGGCGGACTGCAAGGCGCGATTGGCTGGTGGATGGTTCACTCTGGCCTGCAAGCGGGCATGCTTGATGTGGCGTCATATCGTTT
>DQCL01000202.1:0-5878 GCA_003533975.1 Octadecabacter sp.
TTTATGGTCATGGGGCTCGCATATTGGGCCTACCATGAGAATTACGAAACGCAGGCGTCATTGGGCGAAGTGCGCAGCTTGCACCGCCAGATAGGTGTCGCGCACGAGCGCCTGAATGTTTTGGAAGCAGAATGGGCATACCTGAACCGTCCCGACCGCCTGCGCGACCTAGCGGAGCTTAACTTTGACCGTCTTGGGCTGTTGCCTTTGATGCCTGACGCATTCGGGCGGATCGAACAGGTCGCTTACCCGAACGAGATCGTGTTCGACATTTCCAATTCCATCGAAGTGTCTTCAGATAATGCACCGGAGGCGACACAGTGATCCGTACGCCGCTTCGCCCGCTTGCCCGAATTCTGAAAGCCCGCGCACAGGGCCAAAACCCAGACGCGATCGAGGCAGAAAATATCCGTCTGCGCCACGAAGAAGACCGTGATCGCGCCCGCAATCGTGCCGAGGGGCGTTTGTTGGTCATGGGAATCGCGTTCTTCTGTGCATTTGGAGTGATCGGCGTGCGTATGGGCACGCTGTCCGGCTCCGTTCCTGAGGAACCCACTGCACAGGCTTCCGGCTCGCCGATCATCGGGCAACGGTCAGATATCGTTGACAGAAATGGTCGCGTTCTGGCGACAAACCTTGATACGCACAGCCTATATGCGCAAATCCCAGACATGATTGATCCGGCGAAAGCCGCGACTGATTTGGCCGCGATTTTCCCTGAGCTGGACGCAGAAGAACTGCTGAAAGACTTCACCGGAGAACGCCGTTTCCTTTGGATTCGCCGCGAAATTTCCCCCGAGCAGATGCAAGCTGTGCATGACATTGGCGACCCGGGTCTTTTGTTTGGGCCACGCGAAATGCGCCTATACCCGAACGGATCCGTTGCTGCGCACATTCTTGGTGGTGCTACTTATGGGCGCGAAGGTGTGAGCTCGGCCGAGGTTGTTGGCGTTGCCGGCGTTGAAAGCTATTACGATAATTTCCTGCGTGATCCGGCGAATGAAGGCGCTCCGCTGGAGCTGTCTATCGACCTGACCGTGCAAGCCGCCAGCGAGCGTGTTTTGCAGGGCGGGATGATGTTGATGTCCGCCAAAGGTGCATCATCCGTTTTGATGGACGTTCATACCGGTGAGATTATCTCGATGGTGTCCTTGCCAGATTTTGATCCGAACGATCGCCCGCGCGTGTTGACCGCGGCGGACGGAGCAGGGGATCAATCCGACAGCCCGTTGTTTAATCGCGCGGTGCAGGGCGTCTATGAGCTTGGCTCTGTGTTCAAGATTTTCACGGTGGCGCAAGGCATGGAGCTTGGCCTGATCAACGCCAACACCATGATCGACACTAGCGGCCCGCTTGAATGGGGTCGTTTCCGTATCCGTGATTTCCACGACTACGGCCCCGCGTTGAGCGCAGAAGACGTGATTGTGAAATCGTCCAACATCGGAACAGCCCGTATTGCGATGATGATTGGCGGCGAACGCCAGCGTATATTCCTTGGCACGTTGGGTCTGCTGGAAGAAACCACAGTTGAAATGGTCGAGGCCCCGACAGGCGACCCGTTGTTGCCTGCTAACTGGTCGGAAATTTCGACGATGACAATCTCATATGGGCATGGCTTGTCGTCATCACCGGTCCACCTGGCGACGGCTTATTCCAGCCTTTTGAACGGCGGCTACCGCGTTCAGCCGACGATTATCCGCCAAGACGGGCCACAATATGGCGAGCGTATCGTAAGCGAGCAGGTTTCAGCGACCTCGCGCACTATGCTGCGTGCCGTTGTTGACCGCGGCACCGCGTCCTTTGGGGATGTGGTTGGCTATGAGGTTGGCGGTAAGACAGGGACGGCAGATAAACCACGTCCGACGGGTGGTTATTATGACGACCGTACCATCGCTACGTTTGCTTCCGTATTCCCTGCATCTGATCCGCAATACGTGTTGATCGTCACATTGGATGAACCGTCCATCGAAACCCTTGGTGAAGAACGCCGCACCGCAGGTTGGACGGCCGTGCCGGTAGCCGCAGAAATGATCCGCCGTGTCGCGCCATTGTTGGGGATGCGACCGGACGTTGAAACCCTGACGCCAACGGGTGTAACACTGACTTCAAATTGATGCGGGCGATGCGTGATTGCATCTTGCCCCAACCAGAGGTCGGACATGAGCAGCCAAGCAGCCCAGAAGACATCCACTTTGGCGGGCCTCGGCTTGCGTGCACAAGGTGGGCAGGAAGCGGTCATTACGGGTTTGAGCGTCGATAGCCGCGACGTTGCTGAGGGGACTTTGTTTTTTGCGCTTCCAGGCAGCACGGTACATGGCGGTGAATTCATCCAATATGCGCTTCGGATGGGGGCCGCCGCCGTTCTGACAGACGCACAAGGCGCTGAAATTGCTGCAAAAGAACTTTCCGAAAGTGATGCTGCTCTGGTTATTGCAGAAGACCCGCGCGGCGCATTGGCGCAAACGGCGTCGCTTTGGTTTGGTCCACATCCTGAAACGGTTATTGCCGTCACTGGCACCAACGGGAAAACATCCGTTTCCACATTCGCACGTCAAATCTGGATTGAGATGGAGCTTGCCGCCGTGAACCTTGGCACCACGGGTGTTGAGGGGGCATGGACCCATCCGCTGAAGCACACAACGCCCGAACCGATCACGTTGCACCGCACGATGGCACAGGCGACGGCCGAAGGGATTACCCATGTCGCGATGGAGGCCTCAAGCCACGGGTTGGATCAACGCCGTCTTGATGGTGTGATTTTGGCGGCGGCTGGTTTCACCAATTTCACGCAAGACCACCTCGATTACCACGAAACTTTTGAAGCTTATTTTGACGCCAAGATGGGGCTGTTTACGCGCCTTCTTCCTGATGAGGGCGTTGCGGTTATCAACATTGATGACCCAAAGGGTCCCGAAGTCGTGGCGCTGGCCGAGGCGCGCGGATTGGAGACCATCACTGTTGGTCGCAGTGCTGACGCACGTTTGCAACTAACAGCACAGCGTTTTGACGGAACGGGACAAGAAATCCTGTTTGATTGGCAGCGCGGCAGCCATAAGGCACGCTTAAACCTGATTGGTGGGTTTCAAGCGGACAATGTGTTGCTGGCTGCGGGCTTGGTTATCGCTGCGGGGGGCGACCCTGAAGAAGCCTTTGATACATTGCCGTTCTTAACAACCGTTCGGGGCCGGATGCAGCATGCCGCTACCCGCAAGAATGGCGGATCGGTTTTTGTCGATTACGCCCACACCCCAGACGCGGTTGCCACGGCCCTTAAGGCGATGCGCCCCCATGTGATGGGCAAGCTTATCGCGATTGTCGGGGCAGGCGGGGACCGTGATACAACCAAGCGGCCCTTGATGGGGCAGGCGGCTGCGGAAAACGCGGACATTGTCTTTGTTACCGATGATAACCCGCGCTCTGAAGACCCTGCTACCATTCGTGCCGCGGTCATGGCGGGTTGCCCTGACGCGATAGAAGTTGGCGACCGCGCCGAAGCGATCCTGCGCGGCGTAGATACGCTTGGGCCAGGTGATGCGCTGCTGATCGCAGGAAAAGGCCATGAAAGCGGGCAGATCATTGGTGATGATGTGCTGCCGTTTGATGATGTTGAACAGGCCAGCGTCGCCGTGGGCGCCCTTGACGGAGATTTGTAATGACGCTTTGGACATCCAGCGACGCGGTCGCCGCGACAGGCGGTACATCCGCTGCGAAATGGGCTGCAACAGGCGTGTCCATTGATACGCGCACGATCCAAGAAGGTGACTTGTTCGTTGCACTTAAGGCTGAACGCGACGGTCATGATTTTGTAAAAATGGCTTTGGACAAAGGGGCCGCAGCGGCGCTCGTGACGCATCGGCCTGATGGTGTGGAAGACAGTGCACCATTATTGGTTGTCCCTGATGTTTTGGCCGCTCTTGAAAAGCTAGGGCAGGCGGCGCGAACCCGCACTAAGGCTAAGGTCCTCGCTATTACGGGGTCCGTGGGGAAAACCTCGGCCAAGGAAATGGCGCGCACAGTGCTGTCGCGCCAAGGCAAGACCCATGCCGCCGAAGCCAGCTACAACAACCACTGGGGCGTGCCGCTGACATTAGCGCGCATGCCGCAAGATACCGAATTTGCTGTGATTGAAATTGGCATGTCCAACCCCGGTGAGATCGCGCCACTGTCACGCCTGACGCATCCTGATGTTGCGATGATCACAACGGTTGCGGCCGCCCACCTTGAAGCCTTTGACGACATTACAGGCATTGCCCGTGAAAAGGCCTCGATCCTTGATGGGTTGGGTAAAGCCGGTGTCGCCGTATTGAACGCGGATACCGAAACAAGCGCAGTTTTGCAGAAGTACGCCGCACGCAGCGAGGTCGCACAGGTTTTGTTTGGCCAAATGTCACGGACTTGGAAGCTAGAGCATGTGGCCCTGTCTGAGGGGCAAACCATGGTTCAAGCGGACACACCCAATGGCCCGCTGATGTTCAAGCTTTCAACCGCAGGTCGCCACTTCGCGATGAACGGGCTTGGCATTCTGGCGGCTTGCGATGCGATGGGGGCAGACCCTGTGCAAGCGGCGATGGACCTTGGGCTTTGGCAGCCACCCGCCGGACGGGGCACGTTGGAAACGGTCACGACGGACCCTGCAAACGTTGGCGAAAGCCTTGCACTGTTGGATGATGCGTTTAACGCCAACCCGACATCCCTAACCGCGGCGCTTGAAGTGTTGGCGTCCTACACGCCGCGTGACAACGTGGGGCGCGTGGTTAAGGGGCGGCGTGTGGCGATCCTTGGAGACATGTTAGAGCTTGGCCCAGAAGAAATGTCGATGCACGCCGATGTGGTGCATGACCCCTCTGTTCCTGAACTGCACCTGATTCATTGTGCTGGCCCGCGAATGCGCCATCTTTACGATGTACTTCCAGATGCGCAGCGCGGGGAGTGGGCGCAAACAGCGCAAGAACTGGCGGCTCAGGTGTCGCAACTCGTTGATGCGGGCGATGTTGTGCTCGTAAAGGGCTCAAAAGGCTCAAAAGTCAGCCTTGTCGTTGACGCCATCCGCAAACTGGGGCATCCCGACACGATCTAGTGATAACGCGATAGGGTTTACGTATATGTTGTATTGGCTCACGGCACTTTCTGACGGTGGAGACTTTTTCAACCTCTTTCGCTACATCACGTTCCGTGCGGGTGGCGCATTTCTGACGGCATTGGTTTTTGGATTTGTATTTGGCCCGAGCCTCATTCGCGTTCTGCGAAAGCGTCAGGGCAAAGGCCAACCGATCCGGGATGACGGCCCAGAAAGCCATCTTGCCAAAGCGGGAACTCCGACAATGGGTGGCTTGTTGATTGTTGGCGCATTGCTGACGTCGACACTTCTTTGGGCGCGTTTGGATAACCCGTTCATTTGGATGGTTTTGTTCGTGACAATGTCGTTCGCTTTGATCGGATTTGCCGATGACTACGCAAAAGTGTCCAAGCAAAACACTGCAGGTGTTTCAGGTAAACTTCGCCTTGCGCTTGGCTTTCTCATCGCGGGTGTTGCGGCTTATTGGGCCGCGCAATACCACCCTGTTGAGCTGGCAAACAAACTGGCGTTGCCAGTTTTCAAGGACGTGCTGATTAACCTTAGCGTTCTGTTTATTCCCTTCGCGATGATTGTCATCGTGGGGGCTGCGAACGCAGTAAACATGACCGACGGCCTGGATGGCCTCGCGATTATGCCCGTTATGATCGCTTCGGGTGCCTTTGCAATCATCGCCTATTTCGTTGGTCGCACAGATTTCACGACCGAACTGGGCCTTCACTACGTCCCCGGAACCGGTGAACTTGCTATTTTCGCCGCAGGCATCATTGGCGGTGGATTGGGTTTCTTGTGGTACAACGCCCC
>DQCL01000202.1:5988-9974 GCA_003533975.1 Octadecabacter sp.
CACGAGATCGTTTTGGCTATCGTTGGCGGCCTCTTTGTCGTCGAAGCCATGTCCGTCATTATCCAAGTGCTGTACTTCAAGCGCACAGGGAAGCGCGTTTTCCTCATGGCGCCGATCCACCATCATTATGAGAAAAAGGGATGGGCAGAACCGCAGATCGTAATCCGGTTCTGGATCATATCCTTGATCCTCGCGGTGATAGGTCTTGCGACGTTGAAGGTACGCTAAACGGGCATATTGTCCATTGGGTCGCCTTCTTCTTCGTCACCCAGAACAGCTGAACCTGTGAGCCAAGCTTCAGCAGCGGGTTCGTCCTTGGTGTCAAATGCCTTTACCTCAAGGCCTGGCATTAGCGCGCCTTCGATCTCAGCAGCACTTTGCATCCACTTTGCGTCTGTTGAAATCGCGAGCTTTTTAAATCGGTGCATCGCCGTGAACAGCGACGGGAGGCGTGCCACCTCAATCATCACCGCGCCAAAGGTCGGCATTGCAAAGTCCGCAACCTTCATTAGCATTTGACCGTCTGAAATTCCTTCAGACTTTTCGAACAAATCCTCGAGGCCGAGTTTCATCATCTCCGCGTCGAGCGGCCCCCCAACTTGAATGTCGAGCCGATTGGAGTTGGTCTTGTGTACCAGTAACATCGCGTGTCCTCCTTTTTTGATCACACGCTTACTGTACGTCTTTTGCAGCTTCTTCGCCTTGATCTGGCGCAATTGCGCGGGATTGAACAAACTCCAGGAACAACGATCCTGAGCTTGCGAAACTGTGGTTCACACGGCACTCTGCGCGCCAATCAAAGGGGCGAAAAACATGATTCCAGTGCAAGGCTATTCGGGTAAAATTGTCGCGGTTCTTGGCCTTGGGCGCTCAGGGCTGGCAACTGTCACGGCGTTGCAAGCTGGAGGTGCCGAAGTTGTCGTATGGGACGACAGCCCCGAAGCCGCTGAAAAAGCGGACGACGCGGGCGTGACCCTACGCGACCTGACCAAACAGGGCGCATTTTCGGATGTCGCAGCGCTCATTACATCCCCCGGTATTGCGCACCTTTATCCGGAACCGCACCCCGCAATCGCACGCGCGATGGCCGAAGGGTGCCCCGTGGACAACGACATCGGGCTGTTCTTTCGCAGCTTTGCCACGGGGCAATGGGACAACTTTGAAACCATCCCAAAGGTGATTGCTGTAACGGGTTCCAACGGTAAATCAACGACCTCCGCTCTGATCCATCATATCCTTGAGGAAGCGGGCCGGCCTACACAGCTGGCTGGAAACATTGGACGCGGTGTTTTGGATATTGAGGAAGCCCATGATGGCGAAGTTATTGTGCTCGAGCTGAGCAGTTACCAAACCGACCTTGCCCGCGCGTTGACGCCGGATGTGGCCGTGTTCACCAACCTGTCGCCGGATCATCTGGATCGCCACGCAGGGCACGGTGGCTATTTCGCTGCCAAACGCCGCCTGTTTGCAGAAGGTGGACCGGATCGCGCGGTGATTGGCGTGGATGAGCCGGAAGGGAACTACATTGCAAACCAGCTTTGTGAAGGACCAACAGATGACCGCGTAATCCGCGTTTCCTCTGGCACGAAGCTCGGCGGGGATGGCTGGTGTGTTTTTGCCCGCAAGGGTTTTTTGAGTGAAACACGAAAAGGGCGGCAGGTTGGATCCATTGATTTGCGTCAGATCGCTGGATTGCCTGGCGTGCACAATCACCAGAACGCATGTGCTGCCTACGCTGCGTGCCGGTCTTTGGGCATCGGGCCGCGCGTCATCGAACAAGCACTGCACAGCTTTAAGGGCCTACCGCACCGCAGCCAGCTGATCGCAGAACGCGGTGGCGTGCGGTTTGTGAACGACAGCAAAGCCACCAACGTGGACTCTGCTGCCAAAGCGCTGGCAGCATTCGACAAAGTACGCTGGATTTGCGGTGGGTTGGAAAAGGATGGCGGATTGGATGCGCTGCTGCCAGCACCCACGGTTGTCAAAGCCTACGTCATCGGGCGCGAGGCTGCGGCGTTTGCGATGAAGCTCAAAGGCGTTGACGTTGAAATATGTGGTGACATGGAAACAGCTGTGACCAAAGCCGCCGCGGATGCGCAATCAGGCGAAACCGTATTGCTTGCGCCTGCCGCTGCCTCGTTTGACCAATACGACAGCTTTGAGAAACGTGGGCAGGATTTCACGGACCGCGTAAACGCGCTCTAGGGCCTTTCCCATTGGCCAAATATTCAAACCCCGACATCAGCCATCACGCGACGCAATTGCCGTTCCCGCAGCAAACCCTGACGACCATGCCCATTGGAAGTTGTAGCCGCCCAGCCAACCCGTCACGTCAACCGCTTCACCAATGAAATAAAGACCGTCTTGCGCCTTTGCCTCCATCGTCTTTGACGACAACCCGTTGGTATCCACGCCACCCGCCGTGACTTCGGCGGTGCGGTAGCCTTCTGTGCCGGAGGGCTTGAGCGTCCAGTTGCGCAAGTCCGTGATCAGCGCGTCGATGCGTGTATCTGACAGGTCGCCGGTGTTTCCTGTCAGCTTTAGGTCCGTCGCCAAGAAATCGATCAGACGGGCTGGCAGGTATTTTGCCAAAGTTGTGGTCAGCGCCTTGCGGCCTTCTTGCGTGCGATCAGCCTTTAGTGCGCTTGCAAGGTCGAAGTCAGATGAAATTGACACAGTGACGTCTTCGCCTTCCACCCAGTAGGATGAGGCTTGCAAAACCGCAGGACCCGACAGCCCACGATGGGTGAACAACAGCGCTTCATCAAAGGCGGTGCCGTCGCTCGTTGTGACACGGGCAGGGATGGCCACGCCCGCAAGGGGTTTGAACTTCTCATCTGAAAACGTGAACGGCACGAGGGCAGGGCGCGTTTCTGTGACGGCCATCCTGAACTGCGCGGCGATGTCATAGGCCAGCCCCGTGGCGCCCATTTTGGGGATGGATTTGCCACCCGTCGCAACAACCAGATTGTGCGCCGTTATCAGTTGCGCCTGCCCGTGACGTTTCAAGGCGACATGAAATTGCGCCCCGTCATGACGAATGTTGCCGATGTCTGTCTTCGTCCAAACCTCGCCACCCGCCTTCGTAACCTCAGCCAACAACATCGCGATAATGTCTTTGGCCGTGTCATCGCAAAACAACTGGCCCAGTGTCTTTTCGTGCCATGCGATCTTATGGCGATCCATCAGATCAATGAAATCCCATTGCGTATAGCGTTTCAGGGCGGATTTGCAAAAATGCGGGTTCGTCGACACAAAGTTGTCAGGGCCGGCATACATGTTGGTAAAGTTACAGCGGCCGCCACCTGAGATACGAATTTTTTCGCCCGCCGCTTTGGCATGATCCAGCACAACGGTGCGGCCACCCGAATGGGCGGCGCACATCATCCCTGCGGCGCCAGCGCCAAGAATTATCGTATCATATTGCATGATCCTGACCTGCCTGAATGCCCTTGGCGGGTCAAGCCATGGCGCGCGCGGATTGTAACGTCATCAGGTGCACGTGTACCGTGGCGGGATTACGCGCGTGATGCTCTGTTTGCTTCCCAAGACAGGGTTTGCGTGCTAGAATCACCTTCAGACCCGGATAACCGGGCGACTTGAGGCAGTATTCGGCGGTTTTTCGATGACAGAAATGGTGTATGGCGCGCTTCCCGTGCAGGATGGCGAACCGATTCTACCTAAATGGTGGCGGACTCTGGACAAATGGTCGATGACGTCGATCCTTTTGTTATTTGGTATTGGGATCCTGCTGGGGATGGCCGCGTCGCCGCCCTTGGCGGCAAAGAACGGGTTCGAACCGTTCCATTACGTCCAACGCCAAGTGGTGTTCGGCGGGGTTGCGATGGTCGCCATGCTGTTGACGTCTATGATGAGCCCTACGCTGGTGCGCCGTTTGGCGGTGCTTGGCTTTGGCGTCACATTCATCGCCCTGATCGGGTTGCCGTTTTTTGGAACCGACTTTGGTAAGGGCGCGATGCGTTGGT
>DQCL01000252.1 GCA_003533975.1 Octadecabacter sp.
GAAATGCTTCCCGACAAAGAAGCGAAGTGCGCTATAAGTTATTTATACATGCACTGGCAAAAGATCTCGACCAGTGAAGCGGGTCCATCCTGATAATTGTATGGATCAAGAACAAACCTCTGAAATACTCCTCCGTCTCTTTGATGGATACGAGAAACGCCACATCGAATTGCGCGGGAAAACGACCGCCAACAAAAAAGGCAAGGTCAACGGTAGAACGAAAACCGAACCGGGGCCGTTGACGGCATCGCTTGTTGCGGACCACATCGACGGCGGTATGCCAGTCGGCATTGCGCCCGTTCGCGCAGACAGCACGTGCTCATGGGGCGTGCTTGACGTTGACTGGTACGACATGCCTGAGGATGACGTTATCGCGTTGCGTGACCGCCTACGCACTCGCTGCGCTGCATTTCGCACGAAGTCACGCGGCCTGCACATTGTCGTCTTCATGGACGAACCAATTCCCGCGAAACAAATGCGCCAGTATCTCGTCGCGTTGCGGAAGCGGTTGCCGAAGAATGTCCAAAGCAAAACGGAATTGTTCCCAAAAGAAACGCAAACGGTCGTCACGCCTGAGAACGAGCCAACTGCCGTCTGGTTGCCTTTCAACGGCCAACTGCGCGAACTCGCTTGGTTGATCGACGACACCGATAATTGGCGAGCGGTTATCGACGAGCAGTCCTTGGATGGCATCCTGAAACACATCGACGAGCATTGTCGTTTGTCGGCACAAGTAGTGAGCGAGATCGCGAACGCGACACCGACACTCGACGCGTCAGACATTGGATATAAGGTGCCGCACAATCCTGCTGGTCGCAATGACTTGTTGATGCGGATCGCTATGTCGATGCAAGCGCGTGGCTGGCCTGACATAGAAATGGAGGCTGAAATCCGTCGCCTGAATGGTGACGCGAATTTCCATGACTTGTTCGCGGACGGTAAACTGAACGAGACCGAAATCACCAATCTGTTGAAGTCAGCCAAACGTCGCGAAAAAGGCACACCGACGCCGTTGCATTACCGTCAGATTGAGAAGTTCAATCGTGACTGGTCAAAGATCACGATCAACGGCACCGTTGAATATCTCGACAAAAGCGCGGCCGAGTTCACAACGTTCACCAAGCAGATGTTGTTCGATGAAACCTCGGACAAGGTAGTGAGGATGGGCAAATCGACGATGCCTCTTGCTCAGTTGTGGCTGCGTGATCCCGATCATGCCCGGTTCAAAGGCGTTGTTTGCGAACCAGAAGACTATGACGGCGCGGCTTATAATGTGTGGCGTGGGTTTGCCGTCGCTCCGACAGATGGCGACCCTTCGGTGTTCGAACGATACATTTTGGACGTNNGGTTCTGGTGACGAGGGCCTTGCGCATTGGGTGACGATGTATCTGGCTGACGCTGTTCAAAATCCAACCGAGCCATCACCACCCACAGCCCTTGCATTCCGTGGGAAACAAGGTGGCGGCAAATCGTTCCTGCAAGAGCGTATCCTGACGCCTATCTTTGGCGAGCGATATGTCCAAAAGGTGCAGGAGTCAGAAAGGTTGTTCTCGCGGTTCAATCGTTCAATTTTCGGCGCGACATTCATTGCCGCTGAGGAGTCGATTTTCCACGGGTCACACGCGGTGGCGGCAAAGCTTAAGTCGTTCATCTCGTCTCCGTCTTGGACTTATGAGGAGAAGTTCAAAGCTACGGTGCAAGCGAAGAATGTTCATCGGCTGATCGCCACAACGAACGAAACCCAAGCCGTTCATATTGACCACGACGACCGCCGCTGGACAATCGTTCAGGTGCCAATAATATTCGACACACTGACGGAAGAAGGACAGGCTGAGGCGTATGCCTTCTGGGAGCCATACCATGCCTTCATGCGGTCAGAAGACGGACCTGGTATCGTATTGGGTTACTTGCTCGGCTATCCGGTGGATCGTCAGGCTTTGACGTTCGGTTACGGCACGGAAGCGAAGGCACGCGATAAAGTGGCGTCTGATCCAGTCATTGCTGTGCTGCATGACATTGCCGAGCGCGGTGTGTGCCCGCATGATCGAAAAGCAGCAGGTGTCATGTCAAACAAGACCCTGACTGAGCTTGTGCATAAGTCAGGTGGCCGGAATATGATGCCGGAAGAAATCGCCAATAAGGTGCTCGAAATGATCCCGGCGGCATCGAAGACGCGGAAGGCGATGTATTGCGAGCGCGTCCACACGGCTACGGACCTGAACGGCGATGCCTCGGCAACGCCTATGATGGAATCACGCCAGAGAGGTTATGACTTCGGTACACTGGCCGACTTCCGGGCGGCGGTGTCACGTCTGACTCTGCAGTCGTATGGCGAACACGACGAGGCGACCGACTTCGATCCTGCTGACTTCGATATGGCCGACACGGGCGGCTGGCAGGCTTGGCAGGTCGCACAAAAGGAAGACCCGAACGGTGATCCGCCTTTCTGATTGAAAACGTGTCACGGTATGGAGAGGGCGTGTCGGAGGGCGACACGCCTTTTTTGCTTATATGGTAAGCGGTTACGGGATTTGTGTCAGGTGTGTCGCCTGTGACGGCGGTAAATCGTTGATCTGCGACATGGGCAAATTGTCCACGGCTGTGCAGGCTGAAAAGCTTTTTGCTACTACCATTATTATACTGACACATGTGACACACTGACACAAAGCGTTGAAAACAAAGCGTTTCTGGCGTGTCAGGCTCTAGCTTGGGTGACACGGGCTGACACGTTTATCTTGGGTCGTGTCGTGCTGGCCT
The DNA here is from genome assembly GCA_003533975.1 of Octadecabacter sp. GTDB lineage: Bacteria > Pseudomonadota > Alphaproteobacteria > Rhodobacterales > Rhodobacteraceae > Octadecabacter. Next base: position 2,758 of record DQCL01000252.1, read on the forward strand.
ACCTCCCACCGCTTTCTCCGCAGTAATGCGTCACAGATGCTGACATAAATCGCTTGTACACGTTACCGACTGACAATCAATCAGTCGCCTGCTCGGAATTTGCCGCTGGTCCATCAAGCGGTTAGTGATATTCGAGCGTGCTTTTCAAACGGCTTTTAAAACACACGCACATATATGCCGAAGAAAACCACGGATATCGTTGCATATCAGGTGTTGCACGTCGAAATATCACCAGTTGCGACGCCACCTAATTCTTCCCCAATTCCACCTTTATCTACAAACACAATCCCGAGTTGAATTGATACAAATGTGATGCCCGGGCATGTGCGCACTGTGGCACGCCCGGGCACTCGCAGCTCCTTTACTGCTCGTGAAACACGGTGCGCACCTCCTAGACAACAAAGGACACCTGATGACCATCACCGCATCCACCGACGAGCACGAAGCCGTCACGCTGACATATGCCCACATGAACACCACGTCCAACCTCATCGTGCCTGATGCAGCATCACTCGCTGACGATCTCGCATCGACATTCAATCCCGAACAAGGCGACATTCATCGCGAAGAATACAATATCCTCGTCAACGCGGATGGCGTGAAAGTCGAAGTATATCCACATTCCTTCCCGATCCCTTGGCAGCACATCGTGCCCGTGATCGAACAGTTAAAGTCGTAAGATGTGGCGCGAACTGCCCCTGACACGTGCAACGCTCATCGAACGGGGTCTGCGCGTCCACGGCGTATGGACAACCCACAAAGGTCTCGACACGCCGGATATTGTCCACGTTCACTGGCAAGGCGACGCCAATCGGCACGAGATCAAAGTCGCAAGGCACATCATTGTCGGGCGGAAGATTTACAACGTGTTTCCCGGTGACGACCGTCCGTGGGAATGAGCACACCTGAACGCGCATTCGTTGCGGCGATCATTTCGCAAGCCTACGCAGACATGCTCGGCCCAAACGACGACCACGCATTCCCAGCCATCTCGTTCCTGACGACCACTTTTGGTGAGCACGCCCGATGGCGCGCCCACCTTTGCGCCCTGATCGACCTCGACGGACAACTCGTTGCGCAACGCATCGTCAATGGGCTTGAAGGCAAAACCGAGCTGCACGCATTGACTACCGAAATCAATGGAAGACATGAGCAGTCGGTCGAACGTGCCCGCGAACGTTGGCTGCACCTTAAAAACCCACACACTCCACCTGCTTCTTCGGTGTAACCGACAACCTGAGGTTGATAAATTGAAATCAGACGTATTGGTGATTTCGTCGTCCTTAACCAGCTTAACGGGCGTGACCTCACCGGGTCGCGTCTGTTTTGGTTTAGGAGACGAAAAATGGCCGATGAAACGACAGCCGCTATCCAAGCGCTGAT
>DQCL01000223.1 GCA_003533975.1 Octadecabacter sp.
GGTGTTGGTTTACTGCTCGACAAAGGCGGCTGTGATTTCGATGACGCAATCTGCTGGGCTGAACCTGATCAAGCACGGGATTAACGTAAACGCGATCGCGCCTGGCGTGGTTGACGGCGAACACTGGGTCCATGTCGACGCGATGTTCGCGAAACTTGAAGGAAAGCAGCCTGGTCAAAAGAAGGCCGAGGTCGAAGAAGGCGTGCCAGCGGGCCGCTTTGCAGTGCCACAAGACCTTACCGGTATGGCGATTTTCCTTGCCACCCCCGACTCCGATTACATCGTGTCCCAGACGTATAACGTCGATGGCGGCCAATGGATGAGCTGATGAAACTGAGCCTTGAAAACATAGCAAACCTACCAAATGGCGTTCGCGGCCCGCGATATGAGCGTTCGGATTTGTCTGCTGGCATTGTCCACATTGGCTTAGGTAATTTCCACCGTGCGCATCAGGCGTGGTATTTGCACCGTTTGATGGATCAGGGCCTTGCGCATGATTGGGCCATTCTTGGTGCTGGCGTGCGGGTGGGGGACGCGGCACAACGTGAACGCCTGTTGGATCAGGATTGCTTAACCACGTTGATTGAGCTCGATCCGAAGGGAAAATCTGCAGAAGTGATCGGATCCATGATCGGGTTTATCAACGTTGCCGACGACAATGCGCCTCTCATTGCGCATATGTCTGAGGCCGCGATCCGTATCGTCGCGCTAACCGTAACCGAGGGCGGCTACTACTTGTCCCCAGAAGGCGGCTTTGACGCGGATCACGCGGACATCAAACATGACGCTACAAACCCTGAAACACCAAAGACAGCCTTTGGTGCGATGATTGCCGCTTTGAAGGCGCGCCGTGACAGCGGCGCAGGGCCATTTACCTGCCAAAGCTGTGACAACTTGCAAGCCAACGGTGACATCCTGCGCCAGACAGTCGTTGGTTTGGCACAGTTGAGCGATCCGGACCTTGCCGCGTGGATCAACGACAACGCCACATTTCCCAACGCGATGGTGGATTGCATCGTCCCCGCAACCGGTCCGGCCGAGCTCGCGTTGGTGCGTGAGTTCGGCATTGAAGACGACGCTCCGGTTACCCATGAAAACTTCCGGCAATGGGTGGTTGAGGACAAGTTCTGCGCCGGGCGCCCCGATTGGGACAAGGTCGGCGTGACCTTCACCGATGATGTGCACGCATTTGAAGCCATGAAGCTGCGCCAATTGAACGCGGGTCACCAGATCATCGCAACTCCGGGTGAGCTGCTATCCGTGCCAACGATCGCTGGCACAATGGCGAACCCGCTGATTAAAGGCCTGTTTCGCAAAATCGAAATCGAAGAGATCGCACCACATGTTTTTACCGTTCCTGATATGACCGCGCTGGAATATGTCGATCTGATCGATGACCGCTTTTCGAACCCGGAAATCCACGACACCACGCGCCGCGTGGCGTTTGATGGCTCGTCCCGTCACGCTGGGTTCTTGCATCCGATCTTGCGCGACGTGCTGGCGGCGGGCACGCCGATAGACGGGCTTGCCCTCGTTGAGGCGCTTTGGGCACGCATGTGCGAAGGCACGCGCGAAGATGGTAGCGCGATTGAACCGAACGACCCGCTCTGGGATGCACTGAACGCAACCGCGCTGAGGGCCAAAGCGGACCCACAGTTCTGGATCGATCAAGAGCAGACCTACGGCGATCTTGGTGCTAACTCACGCTTCGCGGCGAGTTTTGCGAAATGGCATGGGCTCATTCAATCGGACGGGACCGAAGCCGCGCTAAAGTCTTATCTGGAAGGCTGACGCGACGCAGCTTGCCCACGACGGCTGGGTAGGGTTTGATAGGGATATCCTATCGAAAGCGCCCTAATGATCGACAAACTTGAAATGTTCATCGCCCTCGCACGGGAAGAACACTTTGGCCGTGCGGCGTTGGCGCAAGGGGTGACCCAGCCGACGTTGTCCGCCGCAATCAAACAGCTCGAAGACCAACTTGGTGTGATGCTGGTTTGGCGTGGCTCGCGCTATCAGGGGCTGACACCTGAAGGGCAACGCGCCCTCGTTTGGGCACGCCAGATTGTCGGGGACGCACGCACGATGCGCCAAGAAATGCGCGTTGCGCGTGAGGGGTTGTCCGGGGACTTGCGGTTGGCCGTTATCCCGACCGCGCTGACAGTGGTTTCCGAAATCACTGCCGAATATGGCCCATCCCACCCGAATGTGCGGTTTTCTGTTCAATCCAAGACATCGGCCCAGATCCTGTCGATGCTCGACAACCTCGAGATTGACGCCGGACTGACCTATTTAGACAACGAGCCCCTCGGTCGGGTGACGACCGTGCCGCTTTACGCCGAGCGTTACGTTCTGGTCGCGAAAGCAGGCCATCCGCTTTTGTCTGGCCCTGTAAAGTGGAGCGATCTGGGCGATGTTCCTTTATGCCTTTTGACACCGGACATGCAGAACCGCCGGATCATCACGCAGCATCTGGTTGAAGCGGGGGTCGAAACGACGCCACAAATTGAGGCCTCTTCGATCGTCGTGCTCGTCAGCCATGTTGTACGCAGCAATTTGGCGACAATTCTTCCGGTCCGCGCGGCTGAGATTTTTCTCAAAGGGGACGATCTTGGTGCGGCACCTTTGGTCAAACCTGACGCAAGCCATGTGGTTGGTCTTGTGGCGCCCCATCGTGAACCGTTTACACCTGTACTTGCCGCCTTGCTGGAACGTGCACGGGCCCTGTCAGAGCTTGCGTGAAGTTGATAGGTAAATCCTATCAATCCACGGAATAGCGATATTGATTGCCTATGTATAACGAGTGATACCCTGTGCGAGAGCTTAGGGGGATTTCCAAATGGCCGATGCGCAAACCATTGAAATAATTCAAGGCATTCTTGCTCGCCATGCGAAGCAAGAGGGGCCGTTACTGCCGATTTTACATTCTGTGCAGGCGGCATATGGTTTCATCCCCGCAGATGTGGTGCAGATTATTGCCGATCACCTGAACATCACGCGCGCTGAGGTGCATGGCGTGATTTCGTTTTATCATGATTTCCGCGACGCACCTGCGGGCAAGCATGTCATCAAAATTTGCCGCGCTGAGGCGTGCCAGTCTGTTGGGGCTAATGCACTGTCAGACCGCGCGTTAGAAAAGCTCGGCGTTGAGTGGGGCGGAACGACAGCAAACGGCGCTGTGACGATTGAGGCGGTCTATTGTCTTGGTCTGTGTGCTTGTGGACCTGCTGCGATGGTGGACGGCAAGGTCGTCGGGCGGGTTGATGGCGCAAAGCTGGACAAACTTTTGACGGAGGCCGGCGCATGAAAATTTACGTCCCCCTCGACAGTGCAGCAAAGGCGCTTGGCGCTGATGACATTGCCGCCGCGATCGTCAGCGAAGCGAAAAGCCGCAGTCTGGACGTTGAGGTCATTCGCAACGGCACGCGCGGCATGATCTGGCTTGAGCCTTTGGTTGAAATTGAAACGGACAAAGGTCGTGTCGGCTACGGCGCGGTTGATGTGGTTGACGTGCCCGCCTTGCTGGATGGAAAGCTGGAAAGCCTCGGTTTGGTCGAAGAGCTGGACTGGATGAAGGGCCAAACGCGCCTGACGTTTCAGCGTTGCGGTGTAACGGACCCCTTGTCGCTGGCCGACTATGAAGCCCACGGTGGTTTGGTCGGGTTGCGCACCGCAATTGCAATGACACCTGCGGGGATCGTCGAAGAAGTCACGAATTCCGGTCTGCGCGGCCGCGGCGGGGCGGGTTTCCCGACGGGCATCAAGTGGAACACTGTTCTGGGTGCGAAAGCGGATCAGAAATACATCGTCTGCAATGCGGATG
>DQCL01000181.1:0-459 GCA_003533975.1 Octadecabacter sp.
GCTGAAACCCGTTTTCAGGGAATGCTGGGATTGCTTGTGGCACGGCCCCAATCCCCCGGATCGTACCGGGGTAGGTTGCATAGTATGGATCAATGTAGAGCGCTGTATCGCCTTCGTCACAAACCGCATTGTGAGCTGCATAAAGGGCGGCTTGCCCACCCGGGGTAATAAGGATGTTCTCGGGACCTGTTGCAACACCTGTGCGTGTTTGAATGCGGGTCGCGACGGCTTCGCGTAATTCTTGAGTGCCGGGAACAGCGGCATAGCCAGTATGACCGCCTTTGGCGCTCGCATGCATAGCGTCCAGAATGCTGGGATGGGTGCGGATGTCATGTTCGCCAATCGTAAGCTCAGTTATGGCAGCGCCTGCGTCCTTTAGGGCGCGGGCCTTGTAAAAGACTTCCCAGCCGTCAGAGCCGCCGGGGGTGAGGTGTGTGATGCGATTGGATAACTTCATAT
>DQCL01000181.1:486-3818 GCA_003533975.1 Octadecabacter sp.
CCAGCACCTTGAGTCGCAAGAGTATCGGCCGGATTGTACAGGGCGCAGGACGCAAGGCTGAGGCAACCACACCCGATACATCCGTCAAGGCGGTCCCGCAGGTTTTCGAGCTTCGTGATTCTTTCGGTGATGTCGGAACGCATGACTTTAGAAATTCGTGCCCAGTCAGCCTTGGTAGGGGCTTTGTGCGTTGGGAGATGAGCCATGTGACCTGCGATGTCTGCAAGCGAAAAGCCCAGTTGCTGCGCAATCATAGCAAAGGACAGGCGCCGCAGGTCAGCTTTGTCATATCGTCTGTGCCCGCCCGCATTGCGAAGTGGATGGACGATTCCATGGGTTTCATAAAATCGAATTGCAGACACCGCGAGGCCGGTGCGGTGTGCAAGATCGCCAATCGTTAGGCCTGCCATGAAATAGTCCTTGATCTAAAGTGCACTTGAGAAATTACACATGATGCGAACATAGCCACAAGGAGAAAGAAAATGGCCTATCTAGAACATGTGAATGTAACGGTAACCGATCCCGATGCGACTGCAGCTCTTTTTATCGATCTGTTCGATTGGCACGTGCGTTGGTCGGGCGCGTCAATACACAACGGTTATTCGCTGCATGTCGGGAGCGAGACGTCTTATGTGGCCCTATACACTGGGGCGAAGGGGACGCTGCAAGAGCCACAACAGGTGAGTTACAACCAGAAAGCGGGGCTAAATCATATCGCCATTGTTGTAGATGATCTGGATGCAGTTGAAGCAAAAGTTAAGGCGCGCGGGTTTACACCACATTCTCATGCGGATTACGAACCCGGGCGGCGTTTCTATTTTCATGATAATGACAGCTTGGAAATAGAGGTTGTTCAATACGATTAATCGACCGTTCAGCCAGAGGTGCCTTAAGGCCAGAGGTGCCTTAAGGAGCGTGTGATACCTTGAGTTGTTGTTGGCGTGCGTTGCGTGGTTGATTTGCGCAACGCACGTCGCTATTCAGGTCGCATGAAGAGCATTTGCATCATCTGCTGTATTATTACCTGCTAATTCACTTAGCGGGCTGCTCTTTCACGTTTCCTCATATCGTTGAACTTGCTAAGTCCGCGGGCAACACCTGCGCTAGAGGCACCTCATGACGATTAGACTATTTAACACTGCTGTTCGCAAAAAGGTCGAGTTTGAACCGATCGACCCTGAAAACGTACGCATGTATGTTTGTGGGCCAACGGTTTACGACCGCGCGCATCTTGGCAACGCGCGGCCTGTGATTGTTTTTGATACCTTGTTCCGGTTGCTGCGCCATACGTACGGCGCGGATCATGTGACCTATGTTCGCAATTTCACCGACGTTGACGACAAGATCAACGCAACAGCGCTGGCCCGCCAAGAAGCGGGCGCAGCTGGGACGTTGGAAGAGTTGATTGCCGAGCGTTCCGACGAGACGATTTCTTGGTACCTTGAAGACATGGCCAGCTTGGGCGCGTTGGAGCCGACTGAGGCGCCACGTGCCACAGGGTATATTACGCAGATGGTCGCCATGATTGAGGATCTGATTGCGAAGGGCCATGCCTATGAGGCCGAAGGACATGCGTTGTTCCGTGTGAGGTCTTACGCTGAATACGGAGCGCTTTCAGGGCGCAGCGTAGATGATATGATCGCGGGCGCACGTGTAGAAGTTGCGCCCTTCAAAGAAGATCCGATGGATTTCGTGTTGTGGAAGCCAAGCACCGACGATCAACCCGGATGGGAAAGCCCGTGGGGGCGTGGGCGCCCGGGGTGGCACATTGAATGTTCCGCAATGGCGTTGGATTTGCTGGGTGAGCAGTTCGACATTCACGGTGGGGGTAACGATTTGCAGTTCCCGCACCACGAAAACGAGATCGCGCAATCGACCTGCGCCGGCCACGGGTTTGCGAATATCTGGATGCACAACGAGATGCTGCAGGTTGAAGGCAAAAAAATGTCCAAGTCCTTGGGCAATTTTTTCACCGTGCGTGATCTGTTGGATAAAGGTGTCGACGGGGCTGTAATCCGGTTGGTTTTCTTGTTGACGCACTACCGGAAGCCGATGGATTGGACCGAGTTGAAACGCAACGAAGCTGAAAAAATGCTTGGCGATTGGTTTGAGGTGCTGCGCAAGCACGGATATTCAGCGGCAACCGTCGAAAGGCTAAAGGCATCTGGTGACTGGGGCGCTGACGTTGAGTTCATGGGCGTACTGGGAAATGATTTAAATACCTCTGGTGCGATTTCACGGATGCATGTTTTGGCGAAGGCTAAAACAGCTGCTGGCCTGGTGCCGTTAGCGCATGCTCTGGAAATGCTCGGTTTGGTGAATGATTGGTCTGTTCTGGATGTCGCGGAGACGGGTCGTGAGCTGCCGGATTGGGTTGCGCCAGTGATTGAGCGATTGATTGAGGAACGCAGTGCAGCGCGTGTTGCGAAAGATTGGGGCGAGGCTGATCGCGTTCGAGACGTGCTAAACGCTGCCGGTGTGCAGGTGACGGATGTGGCTGGTACGGCGAGTTGGGACGCTGGGCCTGGTTTTGATGCTGCGGTGTTGGAGGCGTTAAAATGATCTGCGATCAGCACCTGCGGCGGGCGGGAAAAGGGGGCCAGCCCCCTCGGCCTGCGGCCTCACCCCCGAGGTTTAAAGAAACAAAAGAAGCTGGGAAGTTTGCCCATGGTTGAGCGTCTTTACCTATATGACACGACATTGCGCGATGGGCAGCAGACCCAAGGTGTGCAGTTTTCCACCCAAGAGAAACAAGCGATTGCGACCATGCTCGATGAGCTTGGGGTGGATTACATTGAAGGTGGCTGGCCTGGTGCAAATCCGACCGATAGCGAATTCTTTGAAGACCTGCCAAAAACGCGTGCGACTGTTGCCGCGTTTGGGATGACCAAGCGTTCAGGACGGTCAGCGGATAATGATGATGTGTTGGCAGCTGTAATGAACGCAGGCACATCGGCTGTTTGTCTTGTTGGTAAGACCCATGATTTCCACGTGAAAACGGCGCTTGGTATTTCGTTGGATGAGAACGTTGAGAACATCACTGCTTCGATAGAGCATATTGTGGGCGCGGGCCGTGAGGCGTTGTTTGACGCCGAACATTTCTTTGACGGTTTTAAGGCTAACCCTGAGTATACGTTGCGCGCTGCGAAGGCGGCTTATGACGCTGGGGCGCGTTGGGTTGTACTGTGTGACACAAACGGGGGGGCGTTGCCCCATGACGTGCGCGCAGCAACCAAGGCGCTGATCGAAGCGGGCGTGCCTGGTGATCACATTGGGATACACACGCATAATGACACGGAGAATGCCGTGGCCAATTCGTTGGTTGGCGTTGC
>DQCL01000114.1 GCA_003533975.1 Octadecabacter sp.
TTTGATCGCTCTTGGTACAACCGCGGTGTTGTTGAAAAAGTGTTCGGCTTTTGTGACGATAAGCAGCGCGACAAATGGTTTGAACAGGTAAACCCGTTTGAGCAGATGCTGATTGATGAAGGCATTAAGGTTTTCAAGATTTGGCTGACTGTTGATCGCGCAGCGCAGTTGCAGCGGTTCTTGGACCGTGAAAGCGACCCGCTAAAGCAATGGAAGCTTAGCTGGATTGACGTTGAAGGCCTAAAAAAATGGGACGAATACAGCGACGCGATCACCGAAACGCTTGCAAAAACCCACACAGATGACACGCCTTGGTTGGTTGTGCGCTCCGCCGACAAACGCCGCGCGCGTGTAAACGCAATCCGCGCAGTCCTTCAACAGCTCGACTATACGGGTAAAGACGCCGCAGCGTTAGGTGATCTCGATCCGAAAATCGTTGGCGGACCGGAGCATTTGGGTGGCTAAACGCGGGTATCACCACGGAGACCTGAAACGTGCATTGGTCGATGGCGCGTTGCGTTTGATTGAGGAAAAAGGCCCTACGGGTTTTACCCTGTCTGAGGCAGCCCGCGAAGCAGGCGTCACGCCCGCCGCAGTTTATCGCCACTTTGATGGCCGAGAAGACCTCATCGCGGAAGCGGCGCGACAAGGATACGAGATATTCGCGGACCTAATGGAATACGCCTATGGCAAAGGTCAGCCGTCTGCATTGGCGTCATTTGAGGCGACAGGGCGCGCTTACCTAGCATTCGCACGCAAATACCCAGGTCACTATGTGGCGATGTTTGAAAGCGGTATTTCGATCCAGCGCACGCCTGAACTGAACGATGTCGCAACCCGCGCGATGGGTGTGCTGGAAAAAGCGGCGGCGGAATTATCTATGCATATACCAGAGGAAAGACGCCCTCCACCGCAGATGTTCAGCGCCCACATCTGGGCGATGAGCCACGGTGTGGTTGAACTGTTTGCACGCGGATCACCAGGAACCAAATCGCCGTTCCCACCTGAGGATTTGTTGGAAACCGGTATTGGAGTCTATTTGCGCGGCCTAGGGTTAGTGCGTCCTGACAACACATAGTCGAATTTGCTTTGCAAATTCGATCCGTCGGGGGCCAGCCCCCGAACCCCCGGAGTATTTAAGAGCCAAAGAAAACAAAAAAGGGCGCAACCAGAATAGTGCGCCCTCTTTCGTATTTTGATGTTCAGAAAACTTAACGCTTAGAGAACTGGAAGCTCTTACGCGCTTTTGCTTTACCGTACTTCTTACGTTCAACAACACGGCTGTCGCGTGTGATGAAGCCAGCCGCCTTAAGCGCTGCGCGGTGTGTTGGGTCAAACAACTGAAGCGCCTTGGAGATGCCGTGCTTAACCGCACCAGCTTGACCAGATAGACCGCCGCCTTTGACTGTTGCCATAACGTCGAACTGGCCAACTGTTGCAGTAACTTCGAACGGCTGCAGCAAGATCATGCGCAAAACGGGACGTGCGAAGTATGTTTCCTGCTCACGGCCGTTGATGATGACTTTACCAGAACCAGGTTTGATCCAAACGCGCGCGATCGCGTCTTTACGCTTACCCGTCGCATAAGAACGACCGAGCTCATCTTTAACAGGCTCGCGAGCGATGGCTTCTGCAACGACTTCAGCCGGTGCTACGCCTTCGGCAACTTGGCCCAGTTCTTCGAGGGAATTCACTTGATCGACCATTATGCAGTCCTCGTGTTCTTTTTGTTCATAGACTTAACGTCCAGAACTTCCGGCTTTTGGGCTTCCATGCCGTGCTCAGCACCAGCGAACACACGCAGGTGTGTCATCTGAACGCGAGACAGGCGGTTGCCAGGCAACATGCGCTTAACAGCTTGCATGACAACACGCTCAGGGTGCTTGCCTTCGAGGATTTCACCAGTTGTGCGGGACTTGATGCCGCCAACGGTGCCAGTGTGCCAGTAGTTAGGCTTGTCACGCTTGTTACCAGTCAACTGGATCTTGTCCGCGTTGATAACAATAACGTTGTCGCCCATATCCATGTGCGGTGTGAAAGACGGCTTATGCTTGCCGCGCAGACGCATGGCGATAATGGAAGCAAGACGGCCAAGTACAACGCCTTCAGCGTCAACCAGGATCCATTTCTTCTCAATATCCGCCGGAGTAGCAGAGAAGGTTTTCATCGGTCATTCCTAAAGTATTTGGGCCACGCAAGTAGCCCGTCATTCGATTGGGGCGTTATACGCGGTTACAAAATGCGGTCAAGCGGGGTTGTTCAGTATTAATTCAATGATTACAGCGCATTAATAATTAGGTATTATTATACCCCATTAAATATCACTGCGATCAACGTGAAGCCCGCATCAGAAACAACCGTGCCAAACAGGAGCCCTTAAGTAGACGGTGGAATGGAATAGGTAAGAGATGCCCGTGCAACGGGTTTGTTTGGTGCGTCTTCGCTGTATAATCGCCCCTCACACACGGCCAGCGCCCGCCCTAACTTTAGCAATTCCATCCGGCACAATAGCCGTCCAGGTTGCGGTTTGCGCATAAAATCAATGGAGCAATTGGTCGTTACGGCCAATCCAACCGGCCCCAAAACAGACAAGATGCAGAAATAGGCACAGACATCGGTCAGCGCAAACATGCTTGGCCCAGATACGGTTCCACCGGGCCGCAAATGTTTTTCGGATGCAGACAAGGCCATTGTCACGAATGGCGGCGCCACCTCAACAAATTCGAAATCACCCGCGACTTGTGGAAAATCACTGTCCAGAAAACTCTGCAACGCGACCGAGTCCATCTTCATTTTCATAGCCAAACGCCCCCTCACCCCATAGACTTGCCTGACACTTACCGGAGACGCAAGTTGCCCCTTCTTACCAGAACCGACCAAAATGGCGTGGCCCATATTGAAATGACCGCACCGGAACGCTTGAACGCACTTAGCGACGGCATGCTTGCGGCGCTACAGGCTGAATTTGACGATTTGATCCAAGATCAAGACACCCGTGTGGTCATCCTGTCTGGTTCTGGAAAGGCGTTCTGTGCGGGCCATGATCTGCGTGAAATGCAAGCCGCACGGCAGGCCGATGACGCTGGCGCGGCAGCCCTTGGCGATTTGTTCGATCGATGCGCCAAAATGATGCAAACGATCCAAAAACTCCCCCAGCCTGTGATCGCGCAAACCCACGGCATCGCGACCGCTGCAGGCTGCCAACTGGTTGCGACCTGCGATCTGGCAGTGTCCGCTGACACATGCAAATTTGGCGTGAACGGGGTGAACATCGGTTTGTTCTGTTCTACCCCGATGGTCGCCCTCACCCGTAATATCCCGCGTAAACAAGCGTTCGAAATGCTCACAACTGGTCGCTTTATAGACGCGACCGAGGCCCAATCCCTCGGCCTCATCAATAAATCCGTCCCCGCCGACGAGCTCGCAGCAGCAACGCGTGAGATGGCCGAAACGATTGCAAACAAACTTCCCGTCGCTGTCAAAACCGGCAAGCAGGCCTTCTATAATCAAGCGCAAATGGACACCGCAGACGCCTATACCTACACAGGCGCGCGCATGGTCGAAAATATGTTGGACGCAAACACCAACGAAGGCATCAACGCCTTCCTAGAAAAGCGCGATCCCGACTGGCATACTTAGCATTGTCTTTGTCATCTAAATATCCCGGGGAGTCCGAAGGACGGGGCAGCGCCCCTCGCCCTTACAGCCCATAAATACCGTTGAATTTGTCTTCAAGGTAGCCCAGCAATGGCGCCTCGGATGGATCAAATTCACAAGCCTTCGCAATGACCTCACGCGGCGTATAAAGCCCGCCGTGAGTTTGTACATTCTCACGTAACCAACGTGTAGCATGGGACGTGTCACCGCGCGCCAATGCTGCGTCTACATCCGGTACGCCCTTGCGCATCGCCTTGTTCAGGCAGCCTGCATACACGTTACCCAGTGTATAGGTCGGGAAGTAGCCGAACAATCCAACGGACCAATGAACGTCCTGCAGCACGCCGTTACTTGCCTTATCCACGGCAAAGCCGAAATCAGCAGCAAACCTTTCATTCCACGCGGCTTCAAGATCATCCACTTCGATGTCACGCGACACCAGCGCGCGTTCCAGATCAAAGCGCAAAAGCACATGCAGGTTATACTGAACCTCATCAGCCTCCGTGCGGATATAGCCGTTCTCGACGCGATTTACGGTGGCGTAAAACGCATCCTCATCTGCGATGCCGAAATCCCCAAACGCATCGCGCATCTGACCATAGAGCCATCCCGTAAACGCACGGCCTCGCCCGATCTGGTTCTCATAAATTCGGCTCTGGCTTTCGTGCACACCCATCGACACACCCTGCCCCAATGGGGTCAGAAGATAGTCAGGATCAATGTTTTGTTCATAACACGCATGCCCGACCTCATGGATCGTTGAGTAGAGGCAATTGAACGGATCCGTCTCAGACGTGCGGGTGGTGATGCGTACATCCAGGCCCGACCCGCTTGAAAACGGGTGCACTGCTTTATCGACGCGTCCCTTGGCCATATCATAGCCAAACGTCTTGGCAATCTGGCGACTCAATTTCATCTGCGCACCTTCGTCAAACGCCCCCTGCAAAGCCGCTGGCGCAGGAGCCGCCAAAATTCCTTCGCGCAACTCAACCAACCGCGGACGCAACGCGTCAAACATCGCGCTCAGCTCGGCTGCTGTTGCACCGGGTTCATAATCATCCAACATCGCGTCATATACATCGCCCCCCGCAGACAGCGCTGCGCCCTCGTCGCGCTTCAGCGACACAACCTCTTTCAATACAGGCGCAAAGGCTGCGAAATCATTTGCTTCGCGTGCCTCGGCCCATTTCCCCTGCGCTTCTGAAGTGACCCGTGCGATTTCGGACGCGAGTTTCGCAGGTACCTTACTTGCACGCTCATAAGACCGCTTAATGTGGCGCAACTGTGCACCTTCAACCCCACCAGAGGTCTCCGCTTCAGACAGCCAATCCGCAACCCGAGGATCCGTGCGCCGTGCATGCAAAACGCCTTCCATTGCGGCCATTTCTGCCCCACGCTGGGGTGCTGCATCGCGCGGCATCATGGTTTCCTGATCCCACCCCAAACGCCCCGCCACTTGGCTCAACGCTTCGGTTTCGCGCTGGTACGCCATCAGATCATCATATGCAGTCATGGCTTAAGTTCCTCGAATGGATTGTGTCAGGGGGTAACGCGCCAAATAGCGGGCACGTAGGATCGCGACCCAAAGAAGGACCGCAGTGAATTGATGCACGATCGCGATGTGTACCGGTGCCGAATAAAGCGCAGTTAAGATGCCGATGACCATTTGCAGCGCCATCACTGCGATCACGACATTAAAGCCAAACCGCGTATGCTGGTTGGCAGACTTTCGACCGCGTAGCCAAACGACAACGGCGTAAGCAAACAAAAGATAACCCGACATGCGGTGAATGAACTGCACCAACCCAGCGTCTTCAAAGAAATTGCGCCAAATCGGGGTAATTTGGAAAGGTTCAGGTGGGAAAAATCCGCTGCCCATCAATGGCCATGTTGGAAATGCGCGCCCTGCATCAATTCCGGCCACAAGCGCACCTAGAAGGATTTGCAAAAACGCAAAATGCATCAATCCTGTGGACAT
>DQCL01000173.1 GCA_003533975.1 Octadecabacter sp.
CTGATGATGTGGCGTTGAATTTCGGAAGTGCCGTCCCAGATGCGTTCAACGCGTGCGTCGCGCCAAAAGCGTTCGAGGGGGTAATCATCCATCAAACCCATGCCACCGTGTATCTGGATGGCCGCATCGGTAACGCGTGACAGCATTTCAGAGGCATAGAGTTTGGCACTCGCGATTTCGCGATTTGCAGGCAGGCCTTTGTCGAGGCGATCAGCAGCGGCGAGCGTGAGCAAGTCCGCCGCATCGATCTCGGTGATCATATCGGCGAGTTGGAAACTGATGCCTTGGAACTTTCCGATTTTCTGCCCGAATTGTTCACGTTCAGCCGCATAATCGAGGGCGTAGTCAAAGACACGGCGCGCGCGACCCACAGACATGGTGGCGACTGTAATGCGCGTCGCATAGAGCCACTCGTTCATGACGGCGAAGCCACCGTCGACCTCGCCCAAGACCTGCGCATCGGGCAGGCGGCAATCGTCAAAGTCGAGGATCATGTTCTTGTAGCCACGGTGAGAGACGGATTTGTAGCCATCGCGGATGGTGAAACCCGGGGTGTCACGATCGACTAGAAACGTTGTGATACGTTTCTTGGGGCCGCGTGGGGTTTGGTCTTCGCCCGTAGCGACAAACACAATGACAAAATCCGCGTGGTCGGCACCGGAAATGAAGTGTTTGGTACCATTGAGAACCCAGTCGCCGCCATCGCGCACGGCGGCGCATTTCATACCGCGTACGTCGCTGCCTGCACCCGGTTCCGTCATCGCAAGGGCGTCCATCCGTTCGCCGCGTATAGCCGGATCGCGATAGCGTTCGATCTGCTCGCCTTGACAGGCCATAAGGATGTTTTGCGGGCGCCCGAAGAAGTGATTGAGAGCCATAGAACCACGCCCGAGTTCACGTTCCACCAAAGCGAATTCGAGATGGGTCAGGCCAGCACCACCCGCGCTTTCGGGGAAGTTGCAGGCGTAAAACCCAAGTTCGATAGTCTTGCGCTTGATCTCGTCGGCGATCTCTTGCGGGACGTCGCCTGTGCGTTCAACAAGGTCTTCATGGGGGTAGATTTCGTTTTCAACGAAGCTGCGTACTGTGTCCGCGATCATCGTGTGTTCGTCAGTGAGGCCGTAAATTGTCATGGCATGTGCCTAAAGTTGGGAAAGATGCAGGGTTAGAGCCTGCTTCCTCGTCCCAAGCGGCGCGTGCTGGTCCAACGCCTTGGGTCATCAATGTCGGACTTATGCCGCATAGTTAGACCCTTCTTCATCTAAGATCGCCTTGAGTTCGGACAGGTGGCGTTCGTCTTGCTCGGGGTAGTCTTCGAGTTCTTGCGCGGTCTTCTCCGCGATCTCGTCTGAGAGCACGCGAAGGGGCTGTCCGGTTTGCAAGGCGCGGATGTAGGTTTCAGCTGCGCGTTCGAAATAATATAGTCTGTTGAAGGTCTCAGCGACGGTGGCACCGATGATCATGATGCCGTGATTGCCCATGATCATGACCTTTTGCTTGGGGTCGGTGAGCAGCCCTGCACAGCGTTCGCCTTCTTCTTCAAAAGCCAAGCCGCCATAATGGTCATCTATCACGTAGCGATTGAAGAATGTCGCGCAGTTCTGGTCAATCGGAAGCAGGCGGCTGTCTTTGAGGGATGCCAAAACGGTCGCATGGATTGAATGGACGTGCATAGCGCAGCGGGCGTGGGGGCAGTGGCGATGGATGCCGCCGTGTAGCCCCCAAGCCGTTGGATCAGGGGCGTTCGGGCCCGACAGCGTTTCAGGATCGTTGGCGTCGACGACGATCAGGTCGCTGGCTTTGATCCGGCTAAAGTGCATTTGATTGGGGTTCATGAGAAACTTGGTGCCATCGTCGTTGATGGCGAGGCTGAAGTGGTTTGCGACCCCTTCATGCAAATTCAAGCGCGCGGTCCAACGAAATGCAGCGGCGAGATCGACACGTTCTTGCCAGTTAGACAGATTGGTTTTGAGTTCGGGGACAGACATTTTAGTTCTCCTTGGTTGCAGCCAATACGAGGACAGCGCTGCTGACTAGAGGAAAAACGACATTTGGCATCACGTGGCCGGGGCTTGCGGAGTGTCATATTCTGGTGGCAATATGGTGCATGAATATACAGATACATTTGATGAATACCGCCGCAGCCTGTTCTGCGGCCTTTTTCGTCGCGCATAAGAACAATAATATATGAAGGCTCGCCCTATGATGAAATCTGACGCACATTTGCCCGTAGTTTCACCCGAAGTTCCCGCTGCTCAGGAATTCAGAGACCCGAAGGCCGCTGTTAAACGGTTACAAGAACTGTACCAGATCGCGGTTACATTCTTGTCTGAAACTTTTTCAGAGCACGTCGCGGGTACGCGGCCTGATACGCGGTTTCGTGCTTTCTACCCTGAGATTCGCATTCGCACGTCCACCTATGCGCAAACCGATACACGGTTAAGCTTTGGTCACGTCGCAGGCCCCGGGTTTTATTCAACCACCGTTACGCGGCCAGACCTGTTTGAAGGGTATCTGTTGCAGCAGATCGGGTTGTTGATCGAAAATCATGACGAACCTGTGGTGATCGGTGTTTCGATGACCCCGATGCCGATGCATTTTGCCGTTTCAGGTGAGATCGCGGTGCCGCAGGAAGGTGCGTTGAAATTTACGCTGCGGGACGTTTTTGATGTCCCGGATCTTGCCACGACGAATGATGATATTGTGAATGGTGTCGATTTTCACCACCAAGATGGATCCAGCCCATTGGCCCCGTTTACGGCGCAACGGATCGATTACTCGCTTGCGCGGCTGCAACACTACACAGCAACCCAAGCGGAACATTTCCAAAACCACGTTTTGTTCACGAACTACCAGTTTTATGTCGAAGAGTTTGAGGCATACGCGCGTAAGATGCTTGCCGATCCAGACAGCGGGTACACATCGTTTGTCAGCACCGGAAACCAAGTGATCACAGATGCTGATGCGCCGCTGAACGTGCCCGAGAAGATGCCCCAGATGCCGACCTATCATTTGTGCCGCGAAGGGCAGGGTGGGATTACATTGGTGAATATTGGCGTCGGGCCGAGCAACGCGAAGACCGCGACGGACCATATTGCGGTGCTGCGGCCGCATGCTTGGTTGATGGTTGGGCATTGTGCGGGTTTGCGTAATTCGCAGCGCCTTGGTGATTTCGTTCTTGCGCACGGGTATCTGCGCGAAGATCACGTTCTTGATGATGACTTGCCGGTCTGGATGCCAATCCCTGCATTGGCTGAAATACAGATCGCGCTGGAAGAGGCGGTGGCTTCGGTTACCGAGCTTTCAGGGTATGAGCTTAAACGGATTATGCGGACGGGGACCGTTGCGACGATTGACAATCGCAATTGGGAATTGCGGGACCAGTCCGGCCCTGTTCAACGCCTGAGCCAATCGCGCGCTATCGGATTGGACATGGAAAGTGCGACGATTGCGGCGAATGGTTTCCGTTTCAGGGTGCCATATGGCACGTTGCTTTGCGTTTCTGACAAGCCTTTGCACGGCGAATTAAAGCTGCCGGGAATGGCATCAGATTTCTACAAAACACAGGTTTCACGGCATTTGATGATCGGAATTCGCGCGATGGAGCGTCTTCGCGAAATGCCGCTTGAGCGGATTCATAGCCGGAAATTGCGTTCATTTGAGGAAACTGCCTTCTTATAATGCAGGAAAATTGGTGAATTTGCCCACAATATGCGGTTTTCCACTTGTAAAGTGACACTATTCGTTGTGGAACATAGCCACATACAGTCTAATGACGAAGTAAGAAGCCCAGTAAACGGGCAGAACGAGGAGAATGAAGATGGCTACGAAACCAATGACAAAGACACAGCTGGTAGCAACACTTGCTGAGGACATGGGTACAGACAAGAAATCAGCTTCCGCAGCACTGGACGCGATTGTCGGCCTGATTACTCGCGAAGTTTCCGGCGGTGGCGCTGTTACGCTTCCAGGCGTTGGCAAAATTTACTGCCGTGAGCG
>DQCL01000287.1:0-8216 GCA_003533975.1 Octadecabacter sp.
GTGACGAGGAACGCCCCACCTTTCCCAAGCTGGCCTTCCTCGCGCTTCAGCGCCTCTGCGATGAGATCGTCTTCGGAGTAGTTATAATAGACCTGACCCAACCCTGTGATACCCTGATCAGGCAGCTTCATGGATGGGTTGACCGTGCCGTGGTCCATAGTCTCTCTCCTAAGATTGCTGAGGCAAAACGCCTTACAATCCCGACCTAGCATGACGGTTTCAGGCGTGAACAGACGCCATTGTCACAGTTAGCGCAATCAAAGCAACGTTAGCGCCACCATCGCGGCTCTCCGCCAACGGTTAAGGGCTCCAAACGTAATAAGTGAGACATTTTAGTCATTGGTTACCTTTTTTAAGGGCACAAAGGGGTGAACTTTGCCGCACTTTTTCAGTTTTGGATTGATTCGCTAGGGTTAAGTGGGGCAAAACTATGAAAAAAGCAGGCAATAAAAACACGAGCAGTAGAGGGGCAGTAACATGTCACGAATCGCACTTGTCGATGATGATCGGAATATTCTGACATCAGTACAGATCACATTAGAAGCTGAAGGCTTTGATGTGGAAACTTATGCAGATGGCCAGCAAGCACTGGATGCGTTCAATAAACGCATGCCGGAACTCGCCGTTCTGGACATCAAGATGCCCCGCATGGACGGCATGGATTTGTTGCAGCGCCTGCGTCAGAAAACGACGATGCCTGTCATTTTCCTAACCTCCAAAGATGATGAAATTGACGAAGTCCTTGGCCTGCGCATGGGCGCGGACGACTACGTTAAAAAGCCATTCAGCCAGCGCCTTCTGGTAGAACGTATTCGCGCGCTCTTGCGTCGCCAGGATGCGATTTCCGGCGAAGTCATAGAAGAAACCGAAGAGACGAAGATCCTTGAGCGCGGAGACCTGATCATGGATCCCCTGCGCCACGCCGTAAAATGGAAGGGCAATGACGTGTCCTTGACCGTTACTGAGTTCTTGCTTTTGCAGGCACTGGCGCAGCGCCCTGGGTTCGTGAAGTCCCGCGACCAGTTGATGGACGTAGCTTATGACGACCAAGTCTACGTTGATGACCGCACGATCGACAGCCACATTAAACGCCTGCGTAAAAAGATGCGCACTGCCGATGATGATTTTACGGCAATCGAAACACTTTATGGTATCGGGTACCGGTACAACGAAGAGTAACGAAGGCCCGATCTTAAGCAGGTGATACCTAAATGACGGTTGCCCCCAAGATTGATGTTCGCGATCTAAAGTCCGTGCGCGATGCCGCGCACGAGACTGGTGGCGTTGTTCTGGGCGATGACTTTGTCGCGCCGCGGTCCGAAGACCTCATGACGCACCGTCGCAAGCGTCGTAGCCTTTTCCACCTTCGAAAATCCCCCCTCGCGCGAAAAATCATCACGTTCAACCTACTCGGGCTGATCGTGTTGGTTGCAGGTATCCTTTACCTCAATCCTGCGCGCGATAACCTCGCGTTTCAACGCGGCAGCGCGCTTGTGAATGAGGTTGAGTTGATTGCGGATGTGTTTGAAGCACAGCTTCCTGTGAATGCACCCGTAAACCTAATGAGCGGCGATGGAACCGACGCACGAATGACTCTCCAGAACCTCGATCTTCGTGGTGGAGTAGACGTCTATTTACTGGACCGCAGTGGTGCGCTCGTTGAAAAATGGTCCGACCCCACACCAGATGATGCGCCGGTTATCGGGCTTGAACACGAAGGTCGCGGCGTCTTTCTTACCGCCATGCTGAGCCGCCTTTTCACCGAAGTGACGGAACTTCTCGGTCGAAATACTGAGGGGGAAACCAACTTAGACCTGACCACAGAACTCCAAGAGGCGGTCCCGCAAACTCTCGAAATTGGTACTTGGATTGAAGCTCAAACGGACCAACAGGGCCGCTCCTTTTTCAAGGCGTTAACGCCGGTCGTACAGCAAGGTGGCACACCTGTTGGCGTCATCGCACTGGTGTCTTCACCCGGTGAGTTGGATGATCTTGTGAGCCGCGATCGTGAACAACTGATGCAGATGTTCATAATTGGCATATTTGTTTCGGTGGCCCTAAGCTTGGCTTTGGCGGCAACAATCGCCCACCCGCTGTCTGATCTGGCGAAGGCCGTCGAGCTTGGCCGCGACCGTAACGCCCGCAAAATGTCCCCGCACAGCATTCATATTCCAGACCTGGCAGGGCGCCCTGATGAAATCGGCCGCTTGTCCGGCGCCATTCGCGGCATGGTGTCTGCCTTGTTCGAACGTATTGAAGGCAATGAACAATTCGCCGCAGATGTAGCGCATGAAATCAAGAACCCGCTGGCATCCCTGCGATCTGCGGTTGGTACGCTGCGCAATGTCAAACGCGATGATCATCGCGAACGGATGCTGGAAGTTATTGAACACGATGTGCAGCGATTGGACCGCTTGGTCAGTGACATTTCGAACGCATCCCGTTTAGATACAGAGCTGGTCAAAGAGGAAGAAGAACCCTTCGACCTGATCAAGACGCTTACGCACTTGACGGAATTCCTCGGCACTCAAGCCAAAGAAAAGAAGGTCGATTTCATATCTGACCTCCCCAAAGGCCCTATTCAAATCATGGGACTCGAGGGGCGATTGGCACAGGTTTTCGTCAACCTCATCTCCAACGCGATTTCGTTCTGTGAAGATGGCGATGCGATCCGTGTTTGGGTCCGCAAGCGCGAAAATCGCGTGCTTGTTGTGGTGGAAGATACGGGCCCCGGAATTCCCGACGGCGCGCTTCAAAAAGTGTTCCAGCGGTTCTACTCTGAGCGCCCTGAGACGCAGTTCGGTGACAACTCCGGTCTTGGCCTCGCGATTTCAAAGCAGATCGTCGAAGCGCATGGCGGCGTAATCTGGGCGGAGAACATCCGCCCGACTGACGCCGACATCGGGTCAGACCCGCTGGGTGCTCGCTTCGTGGTTGGCCTGCCCGTCTAAATGCTGTCTGAGCCGCCCAAAAATGGGCCAGATGGCCAATTGCAACTCCACGCAAGTACCGTTGTTCTCAACAATCAAGCCGTCGCAATCTGTGGCCCTGCAGGGTCGGGGAAGTCCGCGCTCGCACTAGAACTTCTCACGCTCGGCGCCACGCTGCTAGCTGACGACATCACTTGGCTGGGCGCCTCGCCGCAGGGATTAATCGCCAGCTGCCCGCCTGCCATATCTGGCCGGATCGAGGCCCGAGGCGTTGGCATTTTGAATGCCACTCCCGCAGGGCCGACTCCTTTGCGCTTGGTCGTTGATCTGGGCACGCCTGAGCCGGCCCGCTGTCCTGATCCAAAGACCATCCCGCTACTTGGCCATGAGGTCGCGCTGCTTCACACCCCCGCGAACCGGCATTTTGCACAAGCCATTGCGCAATATATGATGCATGGTCGCGCGACCTAATTCGAGCAACGGAAGACCCCCATGAGTACCGACATCCCGAAACCGCAAAAGCTGATCGTCGTGAGTGGCCCATCTGGCGCTGGGCGCTCGACGGCGATCAATGTGCTCGAAGATCTCGGCGTTGAGGCGATTGATAACGTCCCTCTCTCGCTGCTCCCACGTTTGACACGCGATGAACTAATGCGCCCATTGGCGATTGGATTGGATGTTCGAAATCGGGATTTTTCAATCAGCGGGGTGACTGATTTGTTGGCGCAGCTACATGAGCGCGATGATATCGAAGCGCAGCTGCTGTTCTTGGAGGCCAATGAAGATACGCTCGTACGCCGCTACTCCGAAACCCGCCGCCGCCACCCTTTGGCACCAGACGAACCGGCCATCCAAGGTATCCGTAAAGAAGCAGATTTGTTGTTGCCCTTGCGTGAGAAGGCCGAGTTTTTATTAGACACGTCCGATTTGTCGCCCCATGACCTCAAAGCTACTTTGACGGAGTGGTTTGGTGATGAAGGTGCTTCCTTATTCGGGGTCAGTGTTCAATCGTTTTCTTACAAACGCGGCGCCCCGAAAGGCGCTGATATGACGTTTGACTGCCGGTTCTTGAAGAACCCGTACTGGGAACCCGCGCTGCGTAAAATGACGGGGTTGGACAGCGCCGTTGGCTCCTACATTCAGACGGACCCTCGGTTTGATGACTTTTTCAAGCAGGTGAAAGAACTGCTTCTCCTGCTGCTTCCTGCGTTCCGTGATGAAGGAAAATCGCACCTGAGCATCGGATTTGGGTGTACCGGAGGGCAACACAGGTCCGTCTACGTGACGGAACAGATCGCGTTGGCACTTGCGGAACAGGGTTGGCAGGTGTCTAAAAGACATCGGGAAATTGACCGCGCATCCTTAGGCGCGGTCCAGCAAGGCGGATCATAAGATAGCAGATTTGATCGGAATCGTGATCGTGGCGCACGGCGGCTTGGCGACAGAGTATCTGTCGGCGGTTGAGCACGTCGTGGGCGAACAGCCTGGGATTAAGGCTATCGCAATAGCACCCGATGATGACCGTGCAGCCAAACAAGATGAGATTTGTGACGCCGCAGATTCTGTTGATACAGGCGGCGGCGTGGTTATCGTAACCGATCTGTTTGGCGGATCACCGTCCAATTTGTCGCTGCGTGCGTGTAGCCCGCAGAATCGCAGAATTCTATATGGTGCGAATCTTCCGATGCTTGTGAAGCTCGCGAAATCGCGCCGCAAATCCGTTGTGGATGCGGTTTCATCGGCAATGGATGCCGGACGCAAATACATCGACAGCCACACTGTCGAGCTGGATAATTAGAGGCGGATATGGCGCAACGCACATTGAAAATCATCAACATCAAAGGCTTGCACGCTCGGGCGTCTGCAAAGTTTGTCGAAACGAGCGAGCAATTTGATGCCCAAGCCGAGGTTTCCAAAGATGGGATGTCTGCCGATGGCGATAGCATCATGGGTCTTTTAATGTTGGCAGCTTCCAACGGAACCTCTATTGAAGTCGAAACTAAAGGCCCTCAGGCCGATCAGCTCATGGATGCGCTAGACGCGTTGGTGGCCGATAAGTTCGGAGAAGGGGACTAACCCCTTTTTCAGATAGGCTAGGAAGCAGCGTTTGACCGACATGTCGACAAGATCAAAGACGTCCAAAGACGAGGCCGATACGCCCCGTGTCTACGACCGTGCTTCGCTGACCTATTCTGAGACATTTGATAGCAACACAAAGCGCTGGTTCATCAAAGCGATGGAATGGGCGACGGGCAAGATTGCGGTCGTGCGCCGCGTCCGCGCATTTGAAAAAATGCCCCAACCGAAGGGGCAGGCGTTCTGGCCCGCAACCATGAAACTCATGGGGATTGAGATTCAGACCCCGCAGGACCAATTGGATAACATCCCCGAAACCGGTCCGGTCATGTTTGTCGCCAACCATCCGCATGGGCTGGTCGATGGCATGGTTCTGGCTGATCTGATTGGCCGTCGTCGCAACGATTATCGAATTTTGACACGTTCCTTGCTCACCGGCATCGACGAGGCCGCATCGAGTTACATGATTCCGGTGCCGTTCCTGCATCAATCTGATGCGCAGGAAAAGATGATCGAAATGCGCGCTAGATCAATGGAACATCTTGGTAATGGCGGCTTGATTGCGCTGTTTCCGTCTGGTGTGGTTGCGGCGTCCGAAACGATGTGGGGCCCCGCAATTGAAGAAGAATGGAACGTCTTCACCGCGAAGATGATCCGTCGTTCAGGCGCGACAGTGGTGCCGTGTTTCTTCCCGGGAAGTAACTCGCGGGCTTACCAGATCGCGAACCAAATCAGCGCAACCCTGCGCCAAGGCTTGCTCATCCACGAAGTTGCCCATGCGTTCGACAAGCCGCAAAAGCCTGTCATCGGAAAGCCAATTCCGCCGGAAGAAGTCGAAGAGCGCAGCAAAGACCCACGCGCATTTATGGCTTGGCTGCGCGAACACACGCTGTCGCTGAAAGAATAGCTGTCTAGCGGGTCGGAACGGGCGTTTCGCCGCGGTAATCGTAAAACCCGCGTTTCGTCTTTCGGCCCAACCATCCGGCTTCCACATATTTCGTCAAAAGCGGGCAGGGGCGATACTTGGTGTCCGCCAATCCTTCGTGCAGCACGTTCATGATCGCAAGGCACGTATCCAACCCAATGAAGTCCGCCAATTCCAATGGCCCCATCGGATGGTTCGCGCCAAGCTTCAGTGATGTATCAATCGATTCAACATTGCCGACGCCTTCATACAGCGCATAAACGGCTTCGTTGATCATCGGCATCAAAATCCGATTGACGATAAAGGCGGGAAAATCTTCCGCCGTCGCAGATGTTTTACCAAGACGATCAACGACACCCTTGCACGCATCATAGGTCGGCACATCCGTAGCAATTCCACGGATCAATTCGACCAACTGCATGATCGGAACAGGGTTCATGAAGTGGAACCCCATAAATTTTTCAGGACGATCCGTGCGCGATGCAAGGCGCGTGATGGAAATCGACGATGTGTTCGACGTTAGGATCGTATCGGGTGTTAGATGCGGCAGCAGGTCTTCGAAAATGGCCTGTTTGATCGTCTCGCGCTCGGTCGCCGCTTCAATAATCAAATCCGTCGGTCCAAGGTCCGTCAGCGTTAGCGTCGTGTTGATACGGCGCAGGCCTTCGTCCCTTTCCGTCTCGGTAATCAGACCCTTGGACACCTGACGGTCCATGTTTTTGCCAACACCCTTAAGCGCAGCAGTAAGGGCGTCCTCGCTGATGTCTGTCATCAAAACGTCATACCCAGCCAAGGCGCAGACGTGGGCAATACCATTGCCCATTTGCCCCGCACCTACGATGCCAATCCGTTCAATGCTCATGTGTGTCAGCCCTTTGATGGTTTGGCTCACCATAGGCCTCCGCATGGGCACTCTCAAGCGCTGCAATTCAACACAAGTTTAGACGAATGCTTGTTTTAGGGATTTAGCAACACAATCGGCAGAAAGTGGGCAGCGGTGAGTGAAAATTATGAAGGGTGGGACCCATGAAGACCGAAGCGATTCCAGGGGGCGTAATGCGCCCCGCACCGTGCAGCTATGGGCTGTCAAAACTGTCATTCCGAGGGCCACGCCGCCCAACCGATGGCCGCTACATAGCTTTTCTTGGCGGGTCAGAGACATTTGGCAGATACATACCAAAACCGTTCCCAGACCTGGTCGAAACAGCAATTGGGGAAGTTTGCGTCAACCTAGGCAATCAGTCCGCAGGGCCGGATGTCTTTCTGCAGGATACGGCGATCCAATCCTTGTGCCATGACGCGGCCGCGACGGTTATCCAAATTCCGGCCGCGACCAATCTTAGCAACCCGTTCTACAAAGTGCACCCAAGACGCAACGACCGCTTCATTGCGCCCACGGAAAGGCTCGTCGCGCTTTTCCCTGAACAAGACTTCGCCGAGGTCGCATTTACGGGGCATTTGATCACGCGATTGCGTGCAATAGACGACCAGCGTTTCATCGTTGTGCTCGATCAGCTTTGTAAGACGTGGGTGCGCCGGATGAAAACGCTTGTCGGGACGTGTACGGGGCCGACGTTCCTTTTGTGGCTTGCTGCGCGGGCACCGCAAGATACCAGCGCGGGCATTCATCCGTCCAACCATCCGGCGTTTGTGACCCGCCCAATGCTCGAAGCGTTGCGGCCCTACGTGAGCGATATTATCGAAGTGGTCGCCAAACGCGGGGACACCAGCGGGATGCGGTTTCCACCACTCGAAGCCCTCGCCGCACAAGACATGCTGGGTGTTGATGCCCACAAAGCAGCGGCAAAGGCGTTGCGAACTCCTCTGCTTTACGCGCTGGACGCATAAAGGCGCACAAACAAGAAAGGCCCACCTAATAGGCGGGCCTTTCGAATTCTTCAGGCCCGCTTTTAGCCGAGTTTTTCAGTCAACTCAGGCACGGCATTAAACAGGTCAGCGACAAGTCCGAAGTCGGCAACCTGAAAGATCGGCGCTTCTTCGTCTTTGTTGATCGCAACGATGATCTTGGAATCCTTCATACCAGCAAGGTGCTGAATCGCGCCGGAAATACCGACAGCAACATAAAGGTCAGGGGCCACAACTTTACCCGTTTGGCCAACCTGCCAATCGTTCGGCGCGTAACCAGAATCAACCGCCGCACGGGATGCGCCAACAGCCGCACCCAGTTTGTCAGCCAAGCCTTCGATAAGTTTGAAATCATCCTCGGAACCAACACCACGACCACCGGACACAACAACACCCGCAGATGTCAGTTCTGGACGATC
>DQCL01000287.1:8252-8765 GCA_003533975.1 Octadecabacter sp.
GATGCGATTTCTTCAACAGATGCAGACCCACCCATCCCAGCAGCGTCAAACGTCGCGGTGCGGATTGTCATGACTTTAGTTGCGTCAGATGACTTTACAGTCTGCAGCGCGTTGCCCGCATAGATCGGGCGCGTGAACGTATCTGCGTCCACAACGGCAACCACTTCAGAAATAACCATCACATCCAACATCGCCGCCACGCGGGGCAGAATGTTCTTGGATGCCGCCGTAGAAGGGGCCACAATCTGGGAATAATCGCCCGCCAAGCCAACAATCAGATCCGCCATTGGTTCAGCAAGATCATGGCCATACGCATCATCAGACGCGCACAGAACCTTAGAAACACCATCAAGCTTTGCAGCTTCAGCGGCGGCACCTTGGCAACCAGATCCCGCACACAGCACAGTCACGTCACCCAGCGACTTCGCCGCTGTAAGGGCCTTTGCTGTGGCGTCCACGGACAGCTCACCATTCACAACTTCAGCAATCAGAAGAACAGCCATTATACAGCCC
>DQCL01000287.1:8815-8960 GCA_003533975.1 Octadecabacter sp.
TTTGAGTTTCTCGATCAGCTCATCGACAGACTTAACGATGATACCCGCCGCGCGTGTCTCAGGCTCGGCGGTGCCCACGACAACCAAACGAGGTGCCGTATCGACGCCGTAATCTGCTGGTGTCTTCTCATCCATCGGCTTTTTC
>DQCL01000183.1 GCA_003533975.1 Octadecabacter sp.
TAGCCCAAAAAACGGTCCATTGTGATCAGGTCACCGGCAAGATGGCTGTTTATGATGTGACGTAATGGGGCAAGGTGGCTCGCCGTTGGATTGCAGAAGCGCATTTTGTAGTTCGGACTAATACTGTCGCCGATCTTTTCGACATCAGCTTCAACAAACAAGCTTATGGTGAAACCCTCAAAATCGAACTGCAACGCCATTGTCGTACGATCAAAATTGGCGTTCGGCGGCATCAAGCCAGACACAAAGGCTTCGGTGATGGAAAGGGTTTTTCCCTCAAGGCGACGCGCCCCGATGCACGCAGTGAACGGTATCTGCAACTGGGGATGCTCATTTTCATAAATGAAACCTCCGGAAACGGTACCATCAGGTGCATCGGGGATTGGAGTGAGTGTGTCAGTCATGCGAGGTCCTGTTCATCAAAATTTCTCAAATGACACCGGTCAAAAATAGAACGGCTACGGTAAGCCACCCGAGGGTGAGGAGATGGAGGTAAGCCGAGCCCGCAGCGCCAACGCGTTGTCCCAAAGACTGGCGGACGGGTGCGCCTGTGGCCGTGACTTGGCGGGTCCATTTCTGGCGATCTAGGCGGAACAAAACGTAGGTTTTGACTGCGGCACCAAACAATTGGCCAAAATACAGCAGGAAGGGATAGATGATTGGAAAGCTGCGACCACGAAACAGACATATTCCCGTGCAAAAGACGTAGCGAGTGAACATGACCCAGGCGAGATATACGGGAATGACCATCGGATCATAGAAGATGGCAGCGATTATCATGCAGATCGGTCCGGCCAGTGTCGTCCACATGGACAAGCGTTGATCAAGGATCGACCACCATGTGAAATAACCGATCTGGGAGGCTGGCAATTCAAGCGCGCGCCCGTTGGTCCGCAACATATTTCCGAACCAACGCACCATCAAAACGGTCGCACTTGCAAAAAAGCTCGGCTTGGGTTGGGTTTCCATAGAGCTGCTGGCGACATCAGGCAGATACGCCATTTGATAGCCATTCTTCATCAACCAGAACCACGTGGACTTGTCGTCTCCCGTCAGGAAATTAACGCGCCCCAGCCGCCAATGATCGATGAAATCGTGCTGCACACTGTTGATAAAATCGGGGTTGGTTGCCAGATCGGCCCGAAACACGGACATGCGCCCTGTCAGCGTCAGAACACGATTGCTGAGCCCCATGGAACACATCATCAATTGGCGTTGATCAAAGCGCAGTTCGAACCAGTCGCGAAACAAGCCGGGTTGCTCTATTTCCACTTCTTCATCTGTGGTCAGCGCACCAATCGCAGGATTGGTAAAGAACGGCGCGGTCTGCGCGACAATGTCTTCGGGCACACAGCTGTCGCCGTCCACGAACAAAACGATGTCATGCCTTGTCGGACTTTGACGTGCGATCAGGTTCAGGGATTTTGCAAGGGCATCGCGTTTGCCCGTTCCAGGGATGCGATCAACGATCAAGTTCACGCGCGACATATCAATCGGCATTGAATCGAATATTTGCTGGATCAGCCGCGCATCCGACCCGTCCACAACAGACGACACAATCGTCGCCCCGTTTGTTGCGTTTGCCGCAGCCAGAAAAATACTGCGGTAAACAGGGACAGTCACACTGCTTTCGATCATATAGGATGTGACTAAGAAAAATGCATGGGCATCGACAGATTGCGCATCATAACGTGCTTGCGCTGCGGCCTTTCGACGGGGGTAGCGAAAAAAGCGGAATATGACGGCACGGGTGACGTTGATCCCCGCCCAGCTGTAGCGCCACGCCCCAAGAAACCCCAACACCAACACAGCCTCCTGCGCTTGCCCGAGCAAGTCTGCCGGCACAGTCGAGGCCAGCAAAACCGCTACGGACAAAAACGCAAGATGGCTTAAGATGTGGAGGATCATCGGCATTTACCAGCAGATGCCATGGTAGTCATCGCCACTGACGCGGGTGCGGCTGATGCGGGTAAGATCGATCATCGGCTTGTCATTTACGGCGACAAGTTCTTCCAACGTATCTTTGTAGATGTTGCCAACCACAATCGCGTCCGATCCTTCGATCATTGAGGACAGATCAGGGTTCAAACGATCTTTGAGATCAGGCACCACGTCATTGCCCCGCCCTGCTGTGGAGTTTTCGTTGGCATAAGCTTCGTGAACGAAGGGGTCGTAGATTTCCACGACAACTCCGGTTTTGATCAGACGTGCCGCAAGTTCGGCCAAGGGGCTTTCGCGCATATCATCTGTGCCGGGCTTAAAGCTGATGCCCACAAAGCCGACTTTCGTGGCCTTAGAGGAATTGATCATCGCTTCGGCTTTGCCGATCTGCGCTTCGTTGGCTTCCAAAACAGCGTGCAGCAAGGGCGCTGGTGTATTGTTCACGGCGGCAAGGTGGCGCAGGGCGCGCACATCTTTGGGCAGGCACGATCCACCAAACGCAAATCCGGGACGCATGAAATAAGGCGACATGTTCACCTTGTGATCCGAACACAGGATTTCCATGACCGACTGGCCATCCAATCCGCAGGATTTGGCGATATTACCAATCTCGTTCGCAAATGTGACTTTGATCGCGCGCCAGATATTGGACGTATATTTCACCATTTCGGCGGTGCGCAGATCAACCGTGTGAATTTGGCAATTCAGGTTTTTGTTCAGGTCGGTCAAAATATCGCGGGTTGCGTCATCCAGCGCGCCGAACGCAATCAGGCCGGGATCGTAGTAATCTTCGATCGCGGTGCTTTCCCGCAGAAATTCCGGGTAGTATCCAACGCCGAATTCAGCACCTGCCTTTTTGCCGGATGCTGCTTCCAGAACTGGAATGCAGGTCCCTTCACAGCTGCCGGGGACGATAGTGGATCGGATAATGACCGAATGGAAATC
This sequence comes from Octadecabacter sp., assembly GCA_003533975.1. Lineage (GTDB taxonomy): Bacteria > Pseudomonadota > Alphaproteobacteria > Rhodobacterales > Rhodobacteraceae > Octadecabacter. The sequence continues at coordinate 2,887 of DQCL01000183.1, forward strand.
GTCCTTTTTGGCGACTGCAGCGCCTATGTTTTGACAGACCAGTTCAACATACTTCAAACCAACCGACCCGTCTGGCGCACTTGGCGTTCCGACACAAACGAACGACGCGCTTGTATTGTTGATGGCGTATTCGACATCATCGGTCGCGCTAAGCTTTCCCGCGGCGACGACTTCCTTCACAAGGTCGTCCAAGCCGTTTTCGACGATGGGCGAAAGGCCCTCGTTGATGGCATCAATCTTGCCTGCGTCAACGTCGACCGCAATGACATCGTGACCGTCTTTGGCCAAACATGCCGCAGCGACGACCCCGACATATCCAATTCCAAAAATGCTAATTCTAGCCATGCGAGCCTCTCAAAAAATGTTGCATGATCAGAATGCCGCACTGCAACATTTTCACCAGTCAGCAAAAATTCCTACAGTGTAAGGATTTCTTAACCTTTTCGTGAATACGTCGTTAAGTATATGTTTTGAATTGATAAATTATATGCCCCCAGGGGCGAACTGTCTCCAATTTCGAACCAACAGCCATGCTGCAGGCGCACAATCACGATATTTGGAAACAGTTGAAACTGGCAGAACGATAGATCTAGGTGATCCAACCCCGATCGTGAACATAGCTCACCAGATCGGCCTTTCCCGACAGGTTCAACTTCTTACCCGCGCGGGCTTTGTATGTGTCGACAGTCTTGCTGCTGATATCGAGATCATGGGCAATTTGCTTTGAGCTTAACCCACGGGCAAGACCAACTAGAACAGCCTTTTCACGCTCACTTAGAATCTCTTCATCGGGTGCATCCGACATCATCGGGCGTAAATGCGATCCAAAACTTCTGTCGAAATACACGCCACCATCCAGAACTGCGGCAAGGGCAATTTCAACATGGCGCAGTCGCGCATTTTTGGACACGCAACCGCGAAACCCAGCGTCAAGCACCGCGCGCAGAACAGCGTCACTGACCTTAAAACTGTAGCCCAGAAGAAGTGTAGTTGCGCTCGCATCACGAATGTCGCGACCAAAATCCATAAGATCATAATCGCGGTTCAAATCCAGATGTGTGGGGTCAAGGCACAAGACGTCCGGACGGCTAAGCTGAACCTCGGTCACCAGATCAATATCGGGCTGTACAAACCGACAGTCCAAAATTCCATTTACATTCAGGTGTTGTGCCAGCGCTTGAGACAACACGGGGTTCCGGTCCACAAAAAGAACCGTTTGCTTGCTATGTTGGCCCCTTTGTGGCGAGAGGTTAAAAACTTTTGGTATTTCAATCATCTATTTCCCCAAAAAATAGCCTCGGA
>DQCL01000060.1 GCA_003533975.1 Octadecabacter sp.
GCTGTCGTCCGGCGCGATGGCGTTCCTTGCCGTTTTCGCGCTGGCATTGTCCCTTGCGACAGGACGTTTGGCGGATCGCTGGTCGGCAGAACTTGCCAAGACATCAACCCTACGCATTTCCGCCCCTCCAGACCAAATGGAAGCACAAACCCGCGCGGCCCTAACCGTGCTGCAATCCACCCCTGGCATCGCCCAAGCACGCCCCCTGACGGACGATGAGCAACGCGAATTGCTGGCACCGTGGTTCGGGCCGGACCTTCCCGTCGAAACGCTGCCTGTTCCACAGCTCATAGAAATCATCGAAGACAGCGACGGCTACGACCCGACAGGGCTGCGTGCGCGCCTTCAGGCCGAAGTTCCCGGTGCCGTGCTTGACGATCATACCCGCTGGCGTGAACCCCTCGTCGAAGCCGCCTCGCGGCTGCGCTTGCTTGGTTTCGTGTCGATGCTTCTCATCGCGGGGGCGACCGCTGCGATGATTACCCTTGCTGCCAATGCGGCACTCGCGGCCAATTCCCAAGTCATCCGCGTAATGCGCCTTGTCGGGGCGCAGGACATCTACATCGCCCGTGCGTTTGTGCGCCGCTTTACCCTGCGCGCCCTGATCGGTGCCGCCGCAGGTACGCTTATCGGCGCACTCGCCGTTATGTTGCTCCCTAACGCAGATGCGGCAGGCGGGTTTCTAACCGGTCTCGGCTTTCAAGGCTGGCATTGGCTTTGGCCGATGGTCATCCCAATTCTTGCGGCGATCGTGGCCTTCGTTGCCACACGCCAAGCTGCCCTACGCACATTGAAGGAACAATCATGAGCTACGCTATCCAATGGGTTCGATCCCTGATCTTTAACGTCATCATGTATGTCGCACTGTTGCCTTGGGGGATCGTCTTTGCGATCCCTGCAACGTTCTCCCGTCGCTGGGCAGTGCTTTGTTGCCGGTCTTATTGTTGGTTCATCAAATGGCTGGCGGGTTGGCTCATCGGCCTCAAATGCGAAGTACACGGCACCCCCCCTCAGGACGAAGTGTTGATCGCCGCAAAGCACCAGTCCTTTCTGGATGTGTTGATGATCTATGGTGATATCCCTGCGGGTCGTTTCATCATGAAAGACATCCTGAAATACGCGCCTGTCGTTGGGCAGTTCGGCCTGCGAGTGGGGTGTATTCCGGTCAAACGCGGCAAGCGCGGCGCGGCGATTCAAAAGATGGTCGCTGATGTATCCGCTGGCCGCTTGTTTCCCGGGCAATTGATTATCTACAGCCAAGGCACCCGCATCGCGCCGGGGGTCAAAGCGCCCTACAAAATCGGCACCGGAGTTCTTTATAGTGAACTCGGGCAAGACTGCGTGCCGGTTGCTACAAATGTGGGTGTGTTCTGGCCCAAACGCGGTATCTACCGCAAACCCGGTTTGGCTGTGGTTGAATTTCTACCGCGCATTCCAGCGGGGCTCGACGTTCCGGTATTTATGAAGGTCCTCGAAGAGGCCGTCGAAGGCCGCTCAAACGAACTCATGCAAGAGGCCGGTTTCGCCGCGGTTGAAGAATGAAAACCGTTGAGACCATCCAAGACCTTGAGGCGCTTTATGATGCGGCCGTCCCGACATCGCTAAGCAAGGTCGTGACGCGCCTGACGCCCCATTATGCCACATGGATCAGCACCGCGCGGTTCTGTGTGCTGACAACCGTTGGCCCAGAAGGGTCTGACGGCAGCCCACGTGGGGACGTTGGCCCCGTTGTGCGGATGGTGGATGACAAAACCCTTTGGCTCCCCGATTGGCGCGGCAACAACCGCATTGATAGCCTGCGCAACATCGTGCGCGACGGGCGTGTCAGCCTGATGTTCATGGTGCCCGGTTCNNCGTTACGAACAGTTTTGAACAAAACGGCAAACACCCCAAATCTGTGATCGTCATCACCGTGGGTGAAGCGTATTTTCAATGCGCCAAGGCGATCATGCGCTCGGAATTGTGGACAGCTGATCCCGTGACCGACCTGCCAACCGCGGGGCAATTGCTGAAGGAACAACAGGCCGAGTTTGACGCGCAGGGCTATGATGATGGCTACGCCGAATACGCCAAAGGAAAAATGTGGTGAGCAAACTCGCAGGTTTTTTGGTAGGGGCAGGCGTCGCCGCAGTTGCAGTCTGGGGCTTCAAAACATGGCGCCACGTCAGCGACGAAGACCTTCTGATGGCCGCGCTGACAGACCATTGCCTTCCATATGTCCTGACGGCTGAGGCACCCTTCGCAGACATGGGTCGCCCGATCGGGGTCTATGACAATGTCGAAGTCGACGACCGGCTGACCGGCGGCGGCGCAAAAATTGTCATTGATGCGCGTTTTGTGGCGTCATGGGGCGAAATCATTGAACCGCCGTTGCGTATCTGCCGTTTGGATGGCCGTCCTCTGGGCGCCTACACGCAGGCATTTGAAATAGAGCCCGATGATTTCCACGACCAGATCACGACGGCCGTTCAGCCTTTGGGCGACCTGCAACTCGACCAAGATCGAACTGACATCGACGATGGGGTCGACGACCTTTACCAGACGCTCGGCTGGTTTGAGGGGGACATGCCGCTCGCTCAAGGCAATCGCGTGGTAATGTCTGTGGTGCAATCGCAGGTCTCAAATGTGATCGTTATCCGTGACCTCGCGAATTAACTCAGCGGGCAATCCGCCACATCCACATCCACCACAATAAACGTCTGCGGCCCAAATTCTTGGCCCGCCATATCCACGTACAGCTTTGACCCCTCAACGAAAATCGCATCGTCGGCCAGCTCAATTGTGGAATTCTCAACGTCCTGCCCCGCGCCATTGAACAGCACGCAGTCGGTCAGAAAATCCAGCACATAGCCGTTGAATTCCGGCTCTGGGAAAACACCGCCAACCGTATCGGGATAGGTCACAATAATCTTTTGGTCGCGAATATCGATGATCGCCGGAACAATGTCCCACCCGTTTTGCTGACCTTCCGGACCAAGCCCGTATTCGACGCTGTTGGTCACAACGGCAGGGTGGCGCTCACCCACATAAATTGGCGTTTCCGTTTCATCATACGCCAGCACACCGAACGTCACGGTGCGGTCCATCAACCCGCCTGCCGACGCCACCTGCGCCGACAAGATCAAAGCGATGGACGTGCGGATCAAGCCGCGAGCCCTTTTTGCCCAAGGTCGAGGTACTTTTGACGACGCGATTGGCGCAATGCCTCGGGGCTCTCGCTTTCAAGCTCCTCCAACATTGACTTGAGCGCCGCACCAACACCATCAATCGCCGCTTTCTTGTGGCGATGCGCGCCACCTGTCGGCTCATCAATGATCCGGTCACATACGCCCAGCTCTTTCAGGTTCTGCGCCGTCAGTCGCAGGGCTTCGGCGGCTTCGCGCATCTTCTCGGCGTCTTTCCACAGGATTGACGCACAGCCTTCCGGCGAGATCACCGAATAAACGGAATGTTGCAGCATCGCGACGCGGTTGGCCGTGGCAAACGCCACCGCGCCACCAGACCCACCTTCACCGATGATAACGCTCACCAGTGGTACAGTCAGTTGCAGGCATTTCTGCGTAGACCGCGCAATCGCTTCGGACTGGCCGCGTTCTTCGGCACCTTTGCCCGGGTATGCCCCCGGCGTGTCGACCAGCGTGATAACAGGCAAGCCAAACCGCTCTGCCATATCCATCAAACGGATCGCCTTGCGATACCCCTCAGGCCGCGCCATGCCGAAATTACGTTCAATCCGCGACTTGGTGTCATTGCCCTTCTCATGGCCGATCACCATCACAGGGCGCCCGCCCATACGTGCTAAACCACCCATAACCGCGTGGTCATCGGCAAAGTTCCGGTCACCGGCCAGCGGCGTGTACTCAGTAAACAACGCCTCAATGTAGTCCTTACAATGGGGACGGTCCGCGTGACGTGCGACTTGGCATTTGCGCCACGGCGTTAGGTCTTTGTACAGGCTGACCAGCAAATCCGCCGCCTTCTTATCAAGCGCCTGCGCCTCGGCCTCAACATCCATATCCTCGTTCATACGGGCCATCGCCCGCAGCTCAGCAGCTTTGCCTTCAATCTCGGCCAGCGGCTTTTCAAAGTCGAGGTAGTTTGTCATGCGAAACGCTCCAAAATAACTTAGCCCTGATATAAGGTCTGCATGCAGATAAATGCAACTCAGCAAGATTTGTGCATATCCAATCCGCTAAGGTTAGCTCATGGATCAAGAACACCCATGAATAGATCGTGTTCTACGTGTGATCGGTGAAATCCACGTGCATGCCGATCAGGACGTGCCTTTGGATCAAGCGGTTGAAGGGACGCGCGCCCGTTTACTATACTGAAACGAGCTGAACTTAGGTCTGCGAAAAGGCGGCACATGCAAAACCTCACGATGGCACCGACACTGACCACGCAACGTCTGGTTCTGCGTGGACCTGAACGGGATGATCTCGCGGAATTCACCCGTTTCATGACCAGTGCTCCTTCGATGGTCGCGCAGGGTGAAACCGGCACAGCCGAGCAGGCTTGGTTCGGGTTTCTGATTGGCACGGGTCACTGGCAGTGGCACGGTTTTGGCTTCTTTACCGTTGTTGAGCAACAAACAGGCCAGCCTGTTGGTCGCGTGGGGTTGCTCAAGCACTCCAACTGGCCGGACGTCGAACTTGCATGGCATCTGTTTGAGGGCGCTGAGGGCAAAGGTTTCGCCACAGAAGCAGCAATGGCCGTCAAGACATGGGCGCGCGATGATTTGGGGTTGGATCAACTCCACAGCTACATCGACGTAGGAAACAATCGCTCACAGGCTGTCGCAAAAAGGCTTGGAGCGGTCACAGACGGAACGCGTGCGCCTCATGAACCGGACGCCGAGGTTTGGGTCCACTCAAAGTAGGGCGAATTGGCGGAAAACCCGCCCCAGACAAAGCCGCCCTAGACGAAGCACATTCACCGCCGCAAATTTTGGAACAGCCTCAAATGGTTAACGCCCGAATTCGGGCGTCAAACCCATACCCGACCCATACCGGACCCATACCAGCCCCATATCGAACCCATTCTGCGTCCAAGTCCCGTCGTGCGGGAAAATCTTGCAAACGTTAACGCAAGACCCGCAAGGTCTTTAGCTTGCGATCATTTCTGATTGTTTTACAATGACTTCAGCCTGTTTGATGCTGGCAATATCCACCAAACGCCCCTTGTAAACAGTGGCCCCTTCACCGCGTGCTGTGGCGTCAGCCATCGCCACGAGGATTTCGCGGGCCTCGGCAACGGCTTCTTCAGATGGGGTGAACACTTCGTTGGCCAGTGCGATCTGTTTTGGGTGAATGGCCCATTTGCCAACCATGCCCAGCGTCGCGCTGCGCCGCGCCTGTGCACGGTAGCCTTCGTCGTCGCTGAAGTCCCCTAACGGGCCATCTACAGGCAAAACACCGTGCGTACGGCAGGCCGCAACAATCGCGGCCTGTGCCCAGTGCCATGGATCGCTGTAGTGGCGGGTGTCGCCGTGCAGCATGTAATAGTTTTCCTGCGTGCCGCCGATGCCCGTCGTTTGCATGCCCATTGAGGCCGCGAAATCGGCTGCACCAAGGCTCATCGCTTGCAGGCGTGGCGACGCTGCGGCGATTTCTTCCACATGGGCGATGCCTGCTGCGGATTCGATAATTACTTCAAAACCAATAGGTTTTGTGCGTCCTTTAGCGGTTTCAATCGCTGTGACCAGCGCGTCTACGGCATAGATGTCTGCCGCGCAGCCAACCTTGGGGATCATGAT
>DQCL01000321.1 GCA_003533975.1 Octadecabacter sp.
GTGGATGGATTTAACTTCGGCATGTCCATGGACTTTGGCGACAAGCCTGCCTCATACGAAACCACTGCAGATCGTCTGTTTAGTGTCGTTGAGACAGTAGGTACGTTCGACTACTAAGTTTTTCTTCTTATGTTTGCATTGGAATAGGGCACCCTTTGGGTGTCCTATTTCACGTTTAAGGTAGGTGAATTGGCGGCATAGGCATTGCCTCCTACAATCCGAAACTAGCGCACCAATTTCGCGTCGAGCGCCTTTAGTATCTCACGCTGATCTTTGGTCCAATTGCTGCGGCGACCGCGAAACAGCGTGGCTTGGCTGGCGTGAATAAGCCCATCACCCAATATTTTCAGGCCGTTAGCCCGCAAGGTTTCGCCTGTTGACGTAATGTCAGCAACAGCTTCGGCGGTCTCGTTGCGGATTGTCCCTTCAGTCGCACCTTGGCTGTCGACCAACTGGTAATCGGCAACCCCATTCTCGCGCAAAAAGTTCCTGACGAGGCGGTGATACTTTGTAGCGATGCGCAGTCGGAACCCGTGATTGGCCCGAAATGCGGCAGCGACGGCATCAAGGTCATCCAAGTTATCAACATCAATCCAGGCTTGCGGAACAGCAATAATCAGGTCCGCGCCGCCAAAACCCATCTTGGCAACTTCGACAACGCGTTGGTCCCATGAGCTGAGTTTTTCACGCACGAGGTCAGAGCCCGTAACACCAAGGTGAATGCGCCCTTCATCCAACTCACGCGGAATTTCCCCGGCGGACAAAAGCACCAGTTCGATGCCATCAATGCCATCCACAGCACCCGCGTATTCACGGTCAGAACCGGACTTGCGCAGGGTCACACCCCGCGTAGCAAACCAATCAAACGTCTTTTCCATCAGCCGCCCCTTGGACGGCACACCGAGCTTTAAGGTCATCGGGCAGCCTCCGCGATTGCAACAAGGTCTGGCCGGATCACTCCGCCGACTGCGGGAACACCTTTTCCGGCACCCAGAACAGTCGTTAGCGCATCATAGCGTCCGCCAGTCGCGACGGGTGGGATGTTCAGGTCTGCGGCGGCAGCGAAGCCGAACACGAAACCGTCGTAATACTCCATTGAGGTTCGGCCATAGGCGGCTTCGAACGGAAGCACTTCAACATCGACACCAAGTGCAGACAGTGCGTCGAGCCGTGCGGACATCCCGTCAACCGCAGCAGAAATTGACGGCAAGTCGACCGCGATATCCCCGAGAAGCGCCATCGCATTGGGCGCGGTCTCGCGAACGCTTAACAATGCGTCCAACAGGTCCCGCTCAATGTGCGAAATAGGATCGGCGGCGGCATCGTCGCGCAGGGCCTCGATCCGCATAGCGATCTCAGATTCAGACCGCAAACCAAGAACTGTTGGCAAGTTCGCCATCGGGTCAGCCTCAGCAAGCAATGCAGCGCGCGCGGCGGGAACCGGAGAGATGCCACCGAACCTGTCCAACAATGCCTTAAAGCGGCGCGGACGCCAAAGGTGGCGCATAAGGGCGGCGCGGCGGCGTTCAGTGGTCTTCAGGCCCATAACAGCTGCACGCAAAATGCCGATATCGCCTGTTACTGGTGAAACCGGCGCATCGGCGAGAATTTCAGCGAAGGTCGCGAAAACCTCAGCGTCTGCTTTGGCGACGTCACTGCCGTCAAATATCTCAAACCCGACCTGCACAAACTCGGATGGGCGGGCTTCGTCAATTTCTTGCTTCCGAAACACTTTACCCAGATAGGTGTAGCGTGCGGGTTCTGCGCCAAAGGCCATGTGCTGCTGCACGATTGGCACTGTGAAATCGGGACGCAGCATTTGCTCTCCGCGCAGGGGGTCGTGCGTTGTGAACGCGCGGGCACGGATGTCTTCGCCGTATAAATCCAAAAGCGTTTCAGCAGGCTGCAGGTAATCCGCATCCGTTATCACCGCACCGCGCTCAGCAATGGCGGCTTGATAGCGCCGCGCGCGGTCCCAATTGGCTTGTCCGATCATGGTCACTGGCTTTGCTCGTCCAACAACGCTTTGATCCGGTTCACCAAATCAGCACGAGGGATTTCGAACTGTTGAGGGCGTTCGCTCCATTCTTCTTGCGACGCTGTCTCGGCGAGTTTCGCCCCAAGGATCAGGTCTTTGACTTGCAGCGTTCCTGCGGCCAGTTCGTCGCCGCCTTGGATGATGGCAATCGGGCTGTTGCGTTGGTCTGCGTATTTCAACTGATTGCCAAAGCTCTTGGGGTTTCCAAGGTAAACTTCGGCGCGAATGCCCGCATTACGCAGCTCGGACACGATGCCCTGATAATCCGCCATGCGGTCACGATCCATGACCGTCACGACAACGGGGCCAGTGGTATCCGTGCTAAGGCGACCCTTCATGTGCAGTGCGGCCAGCAGGCGATCAACGCCGATGGATACGCCTGTCGCAGGGACTTCTTGGCCGGTGAACCGTTTAACAAGGTCATCATAGCGACCACCGCCCGCGACTGAGCCGAAGGAGCGCGGACGGCCCTTTTCGTCTTTGATCTCAAACGTCAGTTCGGCCTCGAAAACGGGACCCGTGTAGTAGCCAAGGCCACGAACAACAGACGGGTCGATGACGATGCGGTCAGGGCCATAGCCACCAGCGGCCAGAAGGTCGGCCATTTGTTGGAGTTCTGCTACACCCTTGAGGCCAATTTCAGAGCTACCAACTGCCTTTTCCAAATTCGCGAGCGTGCTTGTTGTATCGTCTCCCTTAGACGTCAGGAATGCGATAACGGGCTCGGCTTCTACATCGCTCAGACCGACGCCATCGATATAGGCACCAGACGCGTCCAAACGCCCCTTGCCAAGCAGTTCACGCACGCCAGCTTCACCGACCTTGTCGAACTTGTCGATCGTACGAAGGATGTTGGCCTGCCATTCGCCCAGATCATCATAGGCGACAGGTGGCTCATTGGGGTTTGGAGTGTTTGCGGCCAAAACGGCTTCCAGCACACCATTCAGAACCTTGCGGTTGTTGATGCGCACGACGTAATCGCCGCGATCAATTCCCACGGCTTCCAGCGTATCCGCCAGCATCGCGCAAATCTCGGCGTCGGCGGCGACATTACCGGACCCGACTGTGTCTGCATCACACTGATAAAATTGGCGGAACCGTCCCGGGCCAGGCTTTTCATTGCGCCAAACCGGACCCATCGCAAAACGGCGATAGGGCGTTGGCAAATCATTGCGGTGCTGGGCAAAAACACGCGCCAAAGGTGCGGTCAGATCATAACGCAGGGCGAGCCAATCACCGTTGTCGTTCTCATCTTCTTCCTGCCACGCGAAGACACCCTCGTTGGGGCGGTCCACGTCGGGAAGGAATTTGCCAAGTGCCTCAACTGTTTCAACAGCCGCCGACTCAAGCGCTTCGAACCCGTAACGATGATAAACCCCAGCAATCGTGCGTAGCATGTCTGTGCGCTGCGCCACTTCCGCGCCGAAATAATCGCGAAACCCTTTTGGGGTCTGCGCCTTGGGTCGTTGGGGTTTTTTCTGCTTGGCCATTGGTTTGGCTCCCGCTCAGGACATTTATCCCCGCGCTTTACCGCGCCCACACGCGCCACGCAACAGCAGGGGCTAGCAAAGCGCCGCCCAGCGCCTTAATGGATGGGTATGAGTGACCAAACAAACCTTGAAGAACAGCTCGCGCATCTTAGCCGTACGGTGGATGACTTGTCCGATATCATAGCGCGCCAAGAAGGTGAGATCAGCAAGCTGACGTACCGCGTGCAGATGCTGATGGAACGTGAAGCGAGCCGTGAGATGGATACGGGCAGCAGTGTGCCGTTGGCGGACCAGCGCCCGCCGCACTACTAGGTGTTAGCCGTCCTTTAGAGACATCGCCAAAACTTCGCCGTCATGGACGAGGATTTGCGCCCATTGGGTCGGCACAGAACTGAACGTGCCGCCAAAGAAGTTGTAGACGGTGATAAAATGCGTATCGCGGTTTAGGCGATCAGTACGCTCACCGCAGGGCTGGCCACGGCCAACGCGACATTCACTTGCCTTCAACGCTTCATAGGCGTTGTCGGTTGTCGTGTAGTCGATGCTCTCATTGCTGCCTTGGTAGCGAACGAATTCATGGGTTTCGATGTCGCCGGTCACGACCACAGCCCCTGTGAATGTGCGGGCACAATTGTCGTCAAACCCTGTGATGTAAAAGGGTCTAGGGGACGTCGTGTGGGGGATGGTGTCGTAGATTTTGAAACCACCACCGCCGTCTATTTGCGTCCCAAGCTGGTTGGCCCTCAAGCCGCACACGCGAGCGATTTCGCCAAATGGCATGACAGTGCCAGCATCTACATCAGCTGCATCAAGGCCGGTGCGCGGGCGATCTGTGCGACCATTGCCACCAAATAACCCGCGCAATCCACGTCTTGGCGTTTCAGCTTGCTGCGGTTCAGGCTGTGTTTCCGTGTCAGATGCTTGAACCGGTTCTTCAACATCGACAGCTTCGGCATCAGCCAAAGCTGCTTCCACGGCAGCATTTGTCGGGTCGTTGGGTTGGCGGTTTAACATCCGGCGAAATAGCCCACCGCCGCCAGCGTTATTGCGTGCCTCGGCCGGAATTTCGGCTACGTTTGCCGCGTCATTCGCCAGAGCCACATCATCAAGACGCGCCACATTGCGCAACGGATCGCCGCATGCGGAAAGCCCTGTGGCCACAACCAGTCCCAACAAAATATGGCGCATTTAGCGTCCTTCGCATTACCGTTTAGAATGTCTTAACGGATGGGTCTGCATGCGTCCACCGGACCCTTTGGACAGGCGGGGTTTTGCCGCACGTGTAAGCTGCGTTAGATTTCTTGAACCTCGATAACACCACTGAGGCTGCGAAGGGCGCCTTTGATCTGCGGATTCACCGGAAATTCAGCGCCAAGTTCGACGTCGATTTCACCCAGTTCGGCATCATCAATGGTGAACGTAATTGGCCCCCGTCCGCCCTTAACCTTGTCGCGGATCGCGTTTTGCAAGATTTCGTCGACCGTCGGGATTGCAGAGGGATCGCCAAGGAACACCCGCAGGCCGGTTGAACCCGCATCTGCCACGGCCAGATCAATCGGAGACACCGACCGACCGAGGAGTTTGAGTTGCTCGCTTTCCATCGTGGCTTCAACGCTTAGAACCACTTGCGCGCCAGTTTCCAAAAAGTCGCGTGAGGCTTCCAGCGTATCGCTGAACATAGTCACCTCATATTGGCCTGTCGGATCGCTGAGTTGCACAAACGCAAAACGGTTGCCTCGTGCGGACTTTCGTTCTTGGCGCCCCGCAACAGTGCCCGCCATCTTAGAAACGTGCGGCCCCTGCTCGGCTTTGGCTGTCACCTCATCAAGGGTCAGCACGCCTTTGCGTTTCAGCGGCGCGAGGTAATCATCCAGCGGGTGGCCCGACAAATAGAACCCAACCGCCTTAAATTCTTCGGCGAGACGTTCGGCAGGCAACCAATCCTCGGTCGCAGGCAAACGAGGTTCCGGCAGATCATCACCCGCTTCCCCGAATAGCGAAACCTGATTGGAATTTTTCTGATCGTGGATCGCCGCAGAATAACCTACCAGCGCGTCCAATCCGCCCAGTACTTTGCGGCGGTTCGGGTCGAGAACATCAAAGGCGCCCGCACGGGCCAGCATTTCCAGTGGTCGTTTACCGACACGTTTCAGATCGACGCGGCGGGCGAAATCAAACAAGGTCGAAAACGGCTTCGCACCTTCACCCAAACGGGCATCCACGATAAGTCCCATCGCGTCCGCACCGACATTTTTCAGCCCGCCAAGACCATAAACCAACGCGCCCTCCTGCACATCAAACGTGGCGAGTGAGGTGTTC
>DQCL01000274.1:0-242 GCA_003533975.1 Octadecabacter sp.
ACAGACATGGGCGCCATGCAGGAGCGTATTGCTTCTACTAAGGGTGGTTCCATTACGTCTGTTCAGGCCGTCTACGTTCCTGCGGATGACCTTACTGACCCTGCACCAGCGACATCCTTTGCTCACCTCGACGCGACAACTGTTCTGGACCGTGCGATTTCCGAAAAGGGTATCTACCCTGCGGTTGACCCACTTGGTTCCACATCGCGTTTGCTTGATCCACTGATCATCGGCGACGAGCA
>DQCL01000274.1:311-6102 GCA_003533975.1 Octadecabacter sp.
GAAGACGACAAAATGACTGTTACACGTGCGCGTAAACTTGAGCGTTTCTTGTCTCAGCCGTTTGACGTTGCGAAAGTGTTCACCGGTTCTGACGGCATTCAGGTGCCACTCGAAGACACAATCGCATCCTTCAAAGCGGTTGTTGACGGCGAGTATGACCACCTTCCAGAAGGTGCGTTCTACATGGTCGGCGGCATCAGCGACGTGATTGCAAAAGCTGAGAAAATGGCTGCAGACGCAGCTTAACCCTCGGACCTAAGGAGCCAATCACATGGCAGACTTCAAATTTGATCTCGTGTCTCCAGAACGCCGCTTGGCGGAAATGGATGCAACCGAAGTTCAGATCCCGGGTGCGGACGGGGACATGACGGCTATGGCCGACCATGCCCCAACCATCACCACCCTGCGCCCTGGCATTCTTTCCGTCACCCATTCCGGTGGCGTTGAAGAATACATCGTGTCTGGCGGGTTCGCTGAAATCTCAAGCACGGGCGTTTCCGTGCTGGCAGAGAAGGCGTTCCCAAAGGCCGAGATCACAGCAGAGCAAATGCAGAAGCTTGTAGATGAAGCCCATGCAGCGCACCAATCGGCGTCCGAACTTGGACAAGGTGTCGACGAAGCGGACATGATCCGCAACGCGATGGTCGATGTTGCAGGTATGGTCGGCGTCTAAGCCACTGTGCACTCAGAAATTTGAAGAATGGCGCTCCAACTCGGGGCGCCATTCTTCGTTTATAAGGCTTGATCCGAAAGGACGCACTGCGGACGAAGCCGACTTATGCGACTGCGGCTTTTGCTACCGCAGAAAATCGGTGTATTAGCAGGACACCGCGGCGGCATGTGCGGCGTGAAAGCCCGCACGCAGAAATTCACGAGGGGACGTGTATCCCAGACGATCCCGCTGATGATCAGAATTCACATTATCAGATCGCCAGGCAGGTCGTCGAATATGTTTTGGTCGCTCATCGGCCAGTTCTTATGTGAAAACGGGGGCGTCAGGGTTTTGTGTCTGTCACCAAGCGCATCCCCAGGTGGGCAGGCGGCACGCCAACGGCACATCCGCCCCGCGCTGGATCGCGTTCCAGAAACGACATGGCCGCGATGTGTTCACCACCCACAAAGAATGCAGGACAGCGATTGCGAGTCACGAGGCCCTCTGACGCGCCAGCGTAACAATCATCAGTCCATTCCCAAACACTTCCATTGAGATCAACGATGCCTGCGCTAGTGGCGTCGAATGCACCTTGCGGGCGCAAGGTGCGCTTTGTTTGTGGTTCCATCAGATAGGCTGAGGCCCAAGTTAATTCAGGGTCGGTAAAGATCGGGTCGGGCGTTTCTGGCAAAACTTCGGCAGCCATATATTCCCATTCCATCAGGCTGGGCAGGCGGTAATCGTGACCAGTGGTCGCGGTGATCCACGCAAGGTATTCGCCCACATCAACATAAGAAAGCCCTGTGGCCGGCATTTCTTCTGGAGTGCGGTTGCCCGCAACGCGCAGTTGTTGTGTGCAGGCACGTGCTTGGTAGCAGGCGTTCCACTCGGCAACCGTGACCTCATATTTCTGGACATAAAGCGCAGTACCATCTGTGAAAACGACAGGGTGTTCTGCAAGCAAAGGTGCAAATGTCATGTCTAAATCGGGGCCGCGCAAGAACAGCGCGCCCCCGATAAATATTGCCGCCACCGCCAACGCAGGCACCATGGCTTTCATAAACGCATGGGGTGTCTTTGCAGGGTTGGAGGCGACAAATGTCATTTTCTATTCCGGTTCAGGTTTCAAAAGCCTGCGGGGCGACAACCTGTTCCATCAGGTCATTGTTCCATTCGCCTTCGACGACAAAGTGTGCGGTCGCGCCAAGCAAGGAAGCCTCGATCAGGTTGTGGTTTACGTAGGCGTAAACACCCGGTTGCTCGAAAGTGTACATCGACGCCATCGCGGTGCCGCCGCGTACAAACCATGTTTCCACATCTTTCAAAGGTGGTGTGCTGAATGACGTTTCCCAAACGTAGTTGCCGTGTCCGCCAATCAAGTGTGGTCGGCTGTCGCGATTTGCTTGGTTGTGGATCATCAGCACGGTTTCACCGACGTTGAATTTCAACGCGTTCTCACCGGTCAACGCGCCCACCGCCCCGTTGAAGACACAGTGTGTCGGGCGCAGGGTACGCATCGCGTCAAGGCTGTCGGCGTAGTCATCACCAGCGACTTCGTAGGTCTTGTAGTCGCCGAATTCGTCCATCGGCAGGTAATAATCCTGCTCACCGATATAGGCGATGCTGTCGTAGGTCAGCGCGTTGCCGTCTGCGTCTGTCAAGCCTTCACGTGGCAATACCATAACCGAACCGTTCATGCCGTGTGTCACGTGATACGGGATCATCGCGCCACCCGGCGCGCAGTGATATGTAAAGCAGCCGGGCTTGGTCGCTTTCCAGCGCAGCACAGTTTCTTCACCGGGATAGACGTGGGTCAAACCACCGCCACCCAGTGCGCCTGTGGAGGCGTGGAAGTCGATGTTGTGTTCCATCATGCTGTCCACTGGGTTGCGCAATGTCAGCTCGACCATGTCACCGACGTGGCAGATGATCAGCGGGCCAGGAACGGACCCGTTATAGGTGAGCGCCCAGACGGATGCGCCAGTGTCCTCATCGACAACCATCAGGCGTTCTGTGGTTTCCATGTAGATTTCGATAATTTTGGGCCCGCCTGTGGCGACCTGTTCATGTACGGGCGCAAAGGGCGGCGCGACCAGTTCCTGTTTTACACGAGTGTAACCGGACAGGTCGGCGGTTGGGGCCTGCACTTGCGCTTGCTGTTCTGCCTCGATGAAACGGGCAGACGGAGCCGGAATGTTCGGTGTGGCTGTGCGGCGTGGTGTGGCGAATGCGGCTGCGCCACTCATGGCGGCAGCGCCCGCAAGGACGGATCCGCGTAGAACATTGCGGCGGCTTGTTTGGACAAGGCCCGGGTTGATTTGCTTAGTCATCGTGATCTCCCTAAAATCGGGTTTGGTTCGGAGCCGCCTCATGCGGCCCAATGAAATCTAGTTCGCAAGACTTGCGATTTGCTCTTCAAAGCGTGCTCTGGCACCGCGAGGAATGCGGCCTTCAAGAAAGTTGTCAGGCGCTTGGGTGTCTTCACCCACAGCAATTGTCATCACCATGCCCATGGCAAAGTGTGGCTTACAGCGGATGCCGTAGACGCCGTCGGTGTCAAAGGTCGCGACGACTTCTTCGTTGATGCGGCCTTCAAAGCCTGCCGCGCCTTCTGGCATCATTTCGGGAATGGTTTCTGCGTTGTGACCGCGATCTGTTGAGAGAAAAGTCACAGTGTCGCCTGCCGCAATGCGAAGAAACGCAGGCTCAAAGATCATAGTGCCCGCATCACCACGGTTCAGCATCTGAACGTCAAAGTTCTCGGCGGCGGCGGCACCTGCCAGCGCAATGCCAAGTGCGAGGGTTGAAGCAAGTGTCTTAAGCATTTCGTATCCTATCGTTGTTGTTTGGGCATAGATTAACGCCCGCGACAGTACCGCTTGTTGTGCTAGCACAAGCTTTTAGGCGTTTTTTATTGATGTGGATCAATTTGAGTGGCTCAAGCCCCGTGTTCATGCGAAAACGGTTCTTATGAAAACGCCGAAGCGCCCTCACAGTAGATTGGATGAAAGCCTTCTGGCGGACCTCCCACCGTTTTCGAAACTGGACACCCGACAAATCCGAGAGATTCTCGATCTCGCCAGTTCACGCCGCTATGATGCTGGCGTTGCGGTCTTCGAAGAAGGCAACGACGCAGAGCGGTTCTATCTTTTGCTGGACGGTTACATCCGTGTCGTGCGCATCACGCCAGGCGGCGAACAGGTTATCGCACTGCACATTCCCAGCGGTCAGTTATTTGGCATCGCCAAGGCCCTAGGCCGAGAGACATATCCCGCGACAGCAATGGCGGCGGCAGATTCGATTGCCCTATCGTGGCCGACACGGTTGTGGGACGAGTTCACGCGCGCCTACGACGGTTTTGCGACAGAAAACTACAAGACCGCCGGAAAGCGCATCGGAGAGCTAAACGACCGAATTGTCGAAATGGCGACACAGCAGGTTGAACAGCGCATCGCATGCGCATTGTTGCGGCTTATCAATCAAACGGGCCGAAAGGTGGACGAAGGTATCGAGATCAACTTCCCGATCACCCGTCAAGACCTGTCAGAGATGACGGGCACAACGCTGCATACGGTCAGTCGCATGTTAAGCGCGTGGGAAAAGCAGGGTTGGGTAAAGAGCACGCGTAAACGGATTGTCGTATGTGACCCGCACCAGCTTATGGTGATGACGGGCGCAAAGGCATAAGAATAGCCGCTGCTAACTCGGCATAAAATGTAGAAACGTCCAGCCCGTATTCGGCACAAGCGTCCATCACTGTATGAAACGGATTCACCATACAGCCGATGCATAGCATCTTGTGGCGCATGAAAACGGAGATCGTTTGAGGCCATTCCCTCATCAGATCTTCGAGTGGTAAATCTGGGTCGTTCAACACTGCGGGCTTCATACTACACCTCTTGTTACTCTCAACACTTTAGCCAGCCAAACGTCGGAAACGTTGTGCTAGCGCAAACTCCTTGTGCCGAAATCGTTTTAAGAAAAACCCGTCAAATTAATGAACGGGGGCCGCGAGATGGCTGAAATCTTAACAAAATCAAGGGCGCGGAACATTTTCTACGGGGGATCAATTTTCTTCGTGGTGATTTTTATCGCGCTTACCGTCAACAGCCACAAATACGTGGTCGAGGTATCAACGGCGGATATGCCAATCAGCGAAGAGGTGGTCTTAGGCAAACGTGTCTGGGAACGTCATTCATGCATCAATTGTCACACGCTGCACGGCGAAGGCGCGTATTTCGCTCCCGAGGTTGGCAATGTCATGACCCGTTGGGGTGTGGCTGATGACCCTGAAGCGGCTTTTGAAATCCTGCAAGGTTGGATGGAAAGCCAGCCAAGCGGTATAGAAGGACGCCGTCAGATGCCGCAATTCAACCTGACCGAGGAAGAAACCCGTGGCTTGTCGGAATTCCTGCGTTGGGCTGACCAAACTGACACGCAGGGCTGGCCGCCAACAGATGCGGGATAGGAGAAAAATCCAATGAAATATCAATCACAAAAAGTCGCTTATGCCTATTTCGTCTGTGCCATGGCACTGTTCGGAATACAGGTGTTGGGCGGGCTCCTCGCTGGATGGGTCTATGTTTCGCCCAACTTTCTGGCAGAAATCCTGCCTTTCAATATTATTCGTATGATCCACACAAACGCTCTGATCGTCTGGCTGTTGCTCGGCTTCTTTGGTGCGGCCTATTTCCTTGTGCCCGAAGAGGCCGAGCGCGAGATCTATTCGGTCAAACTGGCATACCTTCAGCTCATCATCTTGGTGGTCGGTACGTTGGGGGCTGTCGGGTCCTACCTCATGGGCATCCACGGTGGGCGCGAGTTTCTTGAACAACCGCTTTGGGTGAAATTCGGCATTCTGGTTGCCGCATTGATCTTCTTGTTCAACATCTCAATGACGTCACTGGCGGGTAAGAAAACAGCCATCACCAACGTGTTGTTGATGGGTCTTTGGTTGCTTTCACTGTTGTGGGTGTTCGCGTTCATCAACCCTGAAAACCTGTCGTTGGACAAAATGTACTGGTGGTTCGTCGTTCACCTGTGGGTTGAAGCCACTTGGGAATTGGTCATGGCTGCGATCCTGGCATTCCTGCTGCTGAAACTGACAGGGGTGGACCGCGAAGTGGTGGAAAAATGGCT
>DQCL01000229.1:0-1848 GCA_003533975.1 Octadecabacter sp.
GTCCAGCCAAGGGCTTCCATCAGAACTTCCATTGTGCCGCGCTGGCCGGAACCCGGGTTGCCGATGTTTACACGCTTGCCTTCTAGATCGGCAATCGTTGTGATGCCGCTGTCAGCACGCGCGACAACAGTAAAGGGTTCTGGGTGCACAGAGAATACGGCCCGCAGACCTTCAAATGGGCCGCTCTCTTCGAAGCGGGATGTGCCGTTGTATGCGTGATATTGCCAGTCAGACTGGGCAACACCAAATTCCAGCTCGCCTTCGCGAATTGTGTTGATGTTGTAGACCGAACCACCTGTGGATTCGACCGAGCAACGCACGCCGTGATCGCGACGGCCTTTGTTGACGAGACGGCAAATCGCGCCACCTGTTGGATAGTACACGCCGGTGACACCGCCGGTACCAATTGTAATGAACTCTTCTGCATAAGCAGCCGGGGCCATCATAGCGGTTGTTACTGCAGCAACTGCCGTAAGTTTAAGTTTAGCGAACATATTCATCTCCCTTGATTGAATGTTCTTGGTCGTTCAAAGGTCCCAGACTTCTGCCAGAACCCGGTTTGCACCCTCCACCTCGGCGATCCTTGCGCGTGCTGCCGGTCCTGACCGGCTCACCAGAACCCCAATCAGGGATTCGACAAGAAATATCGTTACGACGTAGGAGGAATAGAAATGCGGGCTGTCCGTTGGCACAATGAAACGCACAGCCGCGTGTTTCAGTGCCGGACAGCTGTGCGTGTCGGTGATTAGGACAACATAAACGCCCTGTTGTTGCGCCCGTTCCGCTGCTCTGATGGCGCGGCCCGAGAACGGAGGCTTGGTCACGATGATCAATACATCACGTTCGTCTAGGCCCGTGATAGCTGCCCCTAACGATGATCCCATCCGACCTGCCATAACCCAGTTGTCAGCGCAGAAATTAGCCATATAGGACAGATACTCAACCACGCCTGTAGATCCCAGCGCACCCAGAAGAAGAACCTTGCGAGCCACCGCAATGCGATCAACCGCAGCATCCAGCGCTGCGTGATCAACGGTATCCACGAAGTCCTGCATGTTCGTCTGACACGCTGCAAAATGGGCGTCCAAAAAGCTGGCTTTGTTTTCTCGATGGTCTTTGTGCAGACGTTCGGCGCGATCGGCAAAGTCATTTACTCGCCGGCCAATTTTTGTGCGCATCTCTTCGCGCAACTCTTCAAAGCCGTTGTAGTCCAACGCGCGCGCCAAGCGGGAAAATGCTGCTGGTGAAATGCCGCTGTCACGTGAAACAGTTCTCAACGTGCGTGTCGCTGTGTCTACGGGGTTCTCAGCCAAATAGTCAGCAGCCTGCCGCAGCGTCCCGCTTAGGGCGCCGTATTTCTCGGTCAGTCGCATTTCAAATGATAGATTCACATTAACTCTCTTCGATTTGAACGACTGTCCGTATTGTTTCATTAGTTGTCAATAACTGATTCATCTGTTTCACTCGGTTTTGCTACATCGAGAGGATGAGGAACGCTATGTCTCAAGTATTTGGTCGCCACACCAAGGCGGACTTGCCAGTTGCTGTGCGTGGAGATGGAATTTACATATTTGATTCTAATGGTAAATCCTACCTAGATGGGTCGGGTGGCGCTGCGGTTTCGTGCTTAGGCCACAGTGACGTAGACGTCACCCAAGCGATCAAGTCCCAGCTCGATTCCCTCGACTTTGCACACACCGGATTCTTGACATCTGAACCAGCAGAATCGCTCGCATCTAAACTTATTACCCACGCGCCCGCTGGCCTTGAACGTGTTTATCTGGTGTCTGGCGGCTCCGAAGCCGTCGAAGCCGCGCTTAAGCTTTCGCGTCAGTATATGTTGGAAAT
>DQCL01000229.1:1962-3495 GCA_003533975.1 Octadecabacter sp.
CAGCGGGTTGCGAACGAGCTCGAAGAAGAACTGCTGCGTATCGGACCAGAAACCGTCATTGGCTTTTTGGCAGAACCAGTGGTCGGGGCAACGTCAGGTGCGGTGCCTGCTGTCAAAGGTTACTTCCGCCGCATTCGTGAAATATGTGACAAGTACGGCGTGCTTCTTATCCTTGATGAGGTCATGTGCGGCATGGGTCGGACGGGTACACTGTTTGCCTGTGAACAAGACGATGTGCGCCCCGATATCGTGACCATCGCCAAGGGTCTTGGCGCAGGTTACCAACCCATCGGGGCGATGATTTGCTCTGGCGAAATCTACAGCGCAATAGAAAATGGGACGGGCTTCTTTCAGCACGGCCACACCTACATGGGCCATCCGATTGCCTGCGCTGCCGCTAACGCTGTTGTTACCAAACTGACCGACGGCGGGTATGCGGATCGCGCAGCAAAGATGGGCAATTACCTGAATGACGCCTTGCAGGCCGAATTCGGTCAACACCCACACGTCGGTGATATCCGTGGGCGCGGTATGTTTCGTGGCCTCGAATTCGTCGCCGATCGCGACAGCAAATCCCCGTTTGATCCGAACCTGAAAATCGCGGCCCGGCTAAAAGCCGCTGCAATGGACAACGGATTGATCTGCTATCCTATGAACGGGACAATCGACGGAGTACGCGGTGACCATGTACTATTGGCGCCCCCCTTCATTTGCACGAATGCGCAAATCGACGAGTTGGTCGACAAGCTTTCTGCCAGTTTGACAGCCGTCCTATGAGGCCTTTGCCACGCATTATGGTGGCCCCCAATGGCGCGCGGCGGACCAAAGCGGATCATCCTGCCTTGCCTATAACAGTCAATGAAATCGTTGCCTGTGCGAAGGAATGCTATGCGGCGGGGGCTGACGGCCTACACGCCCATATTCGCGATAGCTCGGGTGGGCACCTTTTGGATGCGGATCAATACCGGCACTTGGTCTCGCGCGTTCAAGAAGCGGTTCCTAAGATGGCCATCCAAATCACCACGGAAGCAGTGGGTATTTACGACCCAGACACACAGATGAGCATCGCACTGACCTCTGGCGCAGAGATGGTCTCGGCTTCCACCCGGGAGATCAACCGCGCCGGACCTTCGAAGGCCCGCGCGTTTTATCAGAAGGCGCAAGAAAGTGGCATTGCCGTTCAACACATCCTTTATGAACGTGATGATTGCCGAATCTTGGAAGACACGATTGGTCGTTCGGCGCTGGCCGACCCAGATTTGCAGATCATCTTTGTACTCGGTTCGTATGGAGACAATCGCGATGCAGCGCCAAGTGATCTAGATGTATTTTTGTCGTGGATGGACGAACAAGAAATATCACCGGACTGGGCCGTTTGCGCCTTTGGGCAAGCAGAGGTCGCATGCCTACTGAAAGCAGTCTCGCATGGCGGAAAATGCCGAGTCGGATTTGAAAACTCCATGGTATTAAGCGATGGTAACGTTGCATCTAGCAATGCAGAAAAAGTCACCGACCTTTTGGCTTCTCTCGCCA
>DQCL01000016.1 GCA_003533975.1 Octadecabacter sp.
AGGGCCACCGTCTCAGCACGGGCGGCATGGAAGAAGTCCTCGCGGCGCACCCTGACGTGGCCGAATGCGCTGTGATCGGCGTGACGGACCAGCTCAAGGGGCAATTGCCGATGGGGTTTGTTTGTTTGAACAAAGGCACCACCACCAGCGATGAGGATGTCATCAAGGAGTGCATCAAGCTCGTTCGCGAAAAGATCGGCCCTGTGGCGGCGTTCAAATTGTGCACGGTCGTTGATCGCTTACCTAAGACCCGTTCCGGCAAGATCCTGCGCGGCATCATGGTGAAAATTGCTGACGGTGCAGAATACAAAATGCCGGCAACGATTGATGACCCTGACATTTTGGATGAGATCAAAGAGGCGCTGNNTAGATATCTGGCGCAAAAAGGGCGAATAGATCAGACGAATTGCTCACGGATCAGACGCTCTTCCAACCCGTGCCCCGGATCAAACAAAATCCGGTGCTCAATCTCTGGCGCTGACCAAACATCGACCGACGCCACGTCTTTAACGGAAATCCCGTCTGCATCCGCATTCACAGGGCGTTTGTCGGCATTGGTGACTTCAAACGTCACGCGGGCGGCTTTGGGCAGTAGGGCACCACGCCAGCGACGTGGGCGGAACGGCGCGACCGCTGTCAGGGCCAAAACGTTGGACCCGATCGGCACAATCGGCCCATGCGCAGAATAGTTATAGGCGGTCGATCCAGCGGGCGTGGACAGCAACGCCCCGTCACACACCAGTTCTTCCATGCGCATTTTGCCGTCGACATAAATGCGCAATTTCGCGGCTTGTGGCCCCGCGCGCAAAAGCGAAACTTCGTTGATCGCCAGTGCCTTATGCTCAGTTCCATCCACACAGGTCGCGGCCATATGCAGCGGATTGATCACCTCTTCTTCCGCCTTTGCAAGGCGGTCCCGCAACCCTTGGGCCGAAAAACTGTTCATCAAAAACCCAACCGTGCCGCGGTTCATCCCGTAAACGGGTGCGGGCAAATGCTGGGTGCCGTGCAAGGTTTCCAACATAAAACCGTCACCACCAAGAGCGACGATAATGTCCGCATCTTCAACCTCAACCCCGCCATATTGCGACGTCAGCGCGGCCTTTGCCTGCTGCGCAATCGGCGCATCACTGGCAACAAATGCCAGCTTGGTCTGCGAATGTGTGTCAACGGGCATGGGCGAACTTTCGAGATTGAAACCTGTTGTCCCCTGCCCCTAGCGAAAACGCAAGTCGCGGATCAGAGCAAGACAGTCGGAACCGACATCATAATGATGAAAAATTTGGGCTTTTATGCCAAGAGGGGACAGCATATTAGCCGCCCTAACGCATGTTCCAAAGGATATCACCATGAACGCTGCCACCAAAGACACCGGTTTTTTCACTGAAAGCCTCTCCACCCGTGATCCAGAGATTGCTGCTGCAATTGGCGCCGAACTTGGCCGTCAGCGCAACGAGATCGAATTGATCGCGTCTGAAAACATCGTGTCCGCCGCCGTCATGGAAGCGCAGGGCAGCGTGATGACGAACAAGTACGCCGAAGGTTACCCGGGCCGCCGCTATTATGGCGGCTGCCAGCACGTCGATGTTGCAGAAAACCTCGCGATTGATCGCGCCAAGCAGTTGTTCAACGTAGAATATGTAAACGTTCAGCCGAATTCTGGCTCCCAAGCCAACCAAGGTGTCTATCAGGCACTGATCAAGCCCGGCGATACCATCCTTGGCATGTCCTTGGACGCTGGTGGCCACCTCACACACGGCGCAAAGCCAAACCAGTCCGGCAAAATCTACAACGCCATCCAATACGGCGTGCGCAAGCAGGACAGCCTGTTGGACTACGACCAAGTGCAGGAATTGGCCACAGAACATCAGCCAAAGATGATTATCGCCGGTGGCTCTGCCATCCCGCGCATCATTGATTTCAAGCGCATGCGCGAGATTGCTGACAGCGTTGGTGCGTATCTGTTGGTCGACATGGCCCACTTTGCTGGCCTCGTGGCTGCGGGCATCTACCCGTCCCCATTCCCACACGCCCACGTCGCCACGACGACGACCCACAAAACCCTGCGCGGCCCACGCGGCGGCATGATCGTCACCAACGACGAAGCACTGGCCAAGAAGTTCAACTCAGCGATCTTCCCAGGCATCCAAGGCGGCCCGCTGATGCACGTTATCGCGGGTAAGGCTGTGGCCTTTGGCGAAGCACTGCGCCCTGAGTTCAAGGCCTACCAAAAGCAGGTCGTGGCAAACGCACAGGCGTTGGCTGACCAGTTGATGAAGGGTGGCCTCGACATCGTTACGGGCGGCACAGACAGCCACGTGATGCTTGTTGATCTGCGTCCAAAGGGTGTGAAGGGCAATGACACGGAACGTGCGCTGGAACGCGCCCACATTACCTGCAACAAAAACGGCATCCCGTTTGACCCTGAAAAACCGATGGTGACATCCGGTGTCCGCCTTGGTTCACCTGCGGGAACGACACGCGGCTTTACCGAAGTTGAATTCCGCATGATCGCGGATTGGATCGTCGAAGTCGTAGATGGCTTGGCGGCAAACGGCGCGGACGGCAACGCAGAGGTAGAGGCCAAGGTAAGCGCCGAAGTCGAAGCACTGTGCGAACGCTTCCCGATGTATCCGAACCTTTGATCGGCTGCACATATACTGCGCAAAGCCGCCGTGGACATCCGCGGCGGCTTTGGCTTTTCTAGCGCCATGCACAAACCAAGCAACTTTGTGACACGGATAGAACGCCCCGTTCGCGCACGTTTGCCTGCAAGCGCGGCTGGCCCAGTGGTGTTCGTGTTAAAACACGCATGGGCCTGCCTGTTCGCAGGCCTCATCCTGATCGCTGTGATCGTCACCAAAGCGGTCTGGTCCCCTGATTGGATCATCAACCGTTATGACGCCCTCTTTGGGTTTGCGCTGGCGATACAGGTGGCAATGTTGGCCTTCAAACTCGAAACTTGGCAAGAGGCCAAGGTCATCGCGCTGTTTCACATCACAGGCACCGCGATGGAGTGGTTCAAAGTCAGCGCAGGGTCATGGGCCTACCCCGAAGACGCGATTTTCGTGATCCTCGGCGTGCCGTTGTTCAGCGGGTTTATGTATGCCTCAGTGGGCAGCTACATCGCCCGTGTAATCCGCCTGTTTGACTTGCGTTTCACGTCCTACCCGCCCTTCTGGATGACGGTTATATTGGCTGTGGCGATTTACGTAAACTTCTTTGCCCACCATTTCGTGCCCGACATTCGGTTGCTGTTGTTCGCCGCCACCGCTGTGTTGTTCTGGCGCACGCGGGTGGTGTTTGAACTGGGCAGAACCTACGCAATCCCCCTCCCCCTCGCCGCACTCTGCGCGAGCTTTTTTCTTTGGATCGCAGAGAACGTCGGCACCCTCACAGGAACATGGGTCTACGCCGGATCCGCAGCGTTTGAGATGACGTCATTCAGCAAAATGGGCAGTTGGTATTTGCTGCTGTATGTGGCGTTCGTAACCGTCACAATCGTCGTGCGCAGCCCGCTCGACATCAAACGTAATCGCGCCACACCAAGTAGACCATAAACGCTGCGAAAACGAGGATCAGATTAAAGCTGATCACCCCGAGCACGCCCAAAACACGGGTCTTACGGCGCTCTTTTGGGTCAATGGTTTTCAGATGTGTAACGAGCATATCCCGCGCTTTCACGACCTTGGCGTCATCAATCATCACGCGCAATTTCGGGTGGTTCATGAGCTGCGATGCCTGTACCAGATAGCGCCCCTCACGGTGCGCCCATTTCGGCAACAAACGTCCGGCCCGTGCCAGCGCTTTTTCCAGCGTGCGACCCTTGATGCGCAGCCTCTGTTCGATAAGGTTCTGCACCTCATCTGCATACTTGTTAACAGAATCCCCAGTCATACCGTCAGGCTTAGCCTGCGCGCAGGACCCTTTCAATTCACGCGCTTTGCGCTTAGTCAAAAGCGATGCTGAATCTCCTCACCTACGGCGATACGTCGCTGCCAAAACTCCTCATCGCCCATGGGCTTTTCGGCTCTGCGCGCAATTGGGGTGTGATCGCCAAACGCCTGTCTGACACCTACCACGTCCTCACGCCCGACATGCGCAACCACGGCGCAAGCCCTTGGAATAACACGCAAAGTTATCCTGACATGGCTGATGATCTGGCGGAGCTTCTGGACGGTCCTACCTTTGTTGTGGGCCACTCGATGGGCGGTAAAGCGGTGATGGTGCTGGCGCTGAAATACCCGCATCTGGTGAAAAAACTGGTCGTCGCGGACATCGCGCCAGTCAGGTACACACACACCCAAGCCCAACACATCAAAGCCATGCGTGCCGTTGACCTGCATGCGATTGAGCGGCGCAGCCAAGCCGGTGAAACCCTCGACCCAGAGGTGCGCGACTTCCTGCTGCAATCCCTTGATGTGAAAGCGAAAAAATGGACGTTGAACCTAGATGTCCTTGACGCCGAGATGCCCAAAATCATGGATTTCCCAGCCATTTCAGGCACCTATGACGGCCCGACCTTGTTCCTGTCAGGCGCGGACAGCGACTACGTCACGCCCGCCCATCGCCCCGTCATTAAGGACATGTTTCCCAAAGCCCGCTTTGCCAAACTGCCCGGCGCAGGCCACTGGCTTCACGCACAAAAACCGCGCGAATTCGAAGCGACGCTACGGGCGTTTTTCGCCTAAAAACCCGATATGGGTCGAGTATGGGTCTGATATGGGTCCAGTATGGGCGCGATAGGGCCGTGCCCGCCGATCAGGACTAAACCATGCAAGACGTCAAAAACACCAACAACGACGCGCTGCCAGCGGCAATCAAAAAGACGTGTGGAAGATAATACATGGCCGGCTCCTCATGTGGTCATGAAGGTAATACGGCCCGGATTCTAATTTCCGTCGCAGGTTGACCCGCTATTTTCCGGTCATCGCCTTGGTGATGAAATAGGTCAGCGGGATCGCCAGAATGCCGCCTGCTACGGCCGCAATCAGGATCGGCCACATGGTATCATACCCCGTCACCAGTGCCGCAATAACAAACGTCCCCGCCAGCGAAGAGCCGATCACGGAATATAAAATGGAAGCAAGGTTGAGCATGAGATGGCTCCTTAAGTGTCAATCAATGTTGCGCACGCGCGCGTGGGGGGAGATTGGCATGGAACGGAGGGGGAATGCTTTGATTTGGGTCAAGGATGGGGGGCTAACCGACCGCAATCCGCGTAGCGGAGTCAGTCACCGTAACTTTTGATATTGAAGACCTAGCCTGTTCTTCAGACAGAGCTCGCAAAATACACTTACCCACTTCTAGTACGAGCGGAACTGGAACTGCATTTCCAAACTGCTTGTAAGCGACAGAACGCGTAGGGTGAGGATGAAATTCCTCAGGAAAACCCTGCAGCCGAGCACATTCACGTGGCGTTAGGAGTCTAGGATTCTTGCCAGGTTGGGGAACAAGGCATTCTTTTCCGTCTTTGTAATATCTAGCGACTATTGTGTTTGACGGTCGATCAAGATTGGCCTCATACGCAGTAAATCCTACGCCTCTTGCTATG
Organism: Octadecabacter sp.; assembly: GCA_003533975.1. GTDB lineage: Bacteria > Pseudomonadota > Alphaproteobacteria > Rhodobacterales > Rhodobacteraceae > Octadecabacter. Next base: position 5,555 of record DQCL01000016.1, read on the forward strand.
TTTGACTTAGTTCTACGTTGATGACCTGCCCAACTTCGATCAGAGATCGTGAATTTTTCATCCACGTCTTTTTCCAATGCGCTCTTAAGAGGGAGTGAGGGGCCGTTAAGTGTTGGAAACTCAAAACTCTCGGCGTCTGCAGCATCTCGAAATGCGACGATGAAACAACGCTTCCTACGCTGCGGCACTAGTGTCTCAGCATTTAAGACTTCAACACGAAGAGTATAATCTAGATGGTCTTCAATGATCTTTCGGAGGACTTCAAAAGTGCGGCCCTTGTCGTGTCGAATGATATTACTGACATTTTCCAGAAACAACACACGAGGCCGCTTAATACTTACTATACGGGCGATGTCGTAAAAAAGCGTGCCTTGGGCTTCGTCAAGCAATCCGTGAGAACGCCCTAACGCATTCCTCGCAGACACTCCTGCCAAACTGAACGGCTCGCAGGGAAAGCCCGCTGCAAGTATATCATGACCTGGTATTGACGCGTCTAGGTGCCCATCTGTTCGAGTTTCTCCGGTAAAATAGCGAATATCTCCGTGCGGCTCTAAACCGTGATTTGCTTTATAAGTGGCACGGGCTTTCTCATCGATTTCGGACGCAAAGACGCATTCTCCTCCGAGCTCATCCAAGGCGAGATGAAACCCACCGATTCCAGCAAAAAGGTCGATGTAAGTAAATTTGCTCATTTTAAGGCCCGCCGTAGCATTGCAACACTCGGTCCACTGTTACCCCGACACCCTTAAGGAAGTCTTCGCGTGGTTCAGCCATTTTCTTCAAATAGCCTTCAATTTCACTATATGTTGCGTGATGCACCATCTTATGTGCATAGGGGTTGAGTATGCAAATGTTTTCAACCACGTCTAGATTAGTATCTGGCCAATTTCTTTGCTCAAACATTGGGAGGAAGTGGTGCGCCTCTAAATATGGATTGCGCGTCGTGCGAGACTGAAATGTTGGATGCAGCGGCAACATTTCGCAGGAATAACCGCTCTTATGTAGCGCCGATTTTGCGACGGCAGCATCTCGTGCAAATCCTACGGTCGTTGTAGTCCTAAGTGACGGAAGCTTTTCATTTAGAGCCGCTTGGTAATCCACCTCATTATATTGATCATATCCATCTTGTGCATCAGGAAGGGTACCGTTCATCAGGAGAGCCAGATCAGACTCCGGAAGAGCTCCGATCCAGACTTCGTTCTCGCTTTCGTAAAGGAACCAGAAGTCAAAAGGTCGTGGGTAGAAAACATCTTTCTTAAAGTAAATTCGAGTTTCTGCGCCTGCCGATTTTGGGTGATTAATCGAAAGCGTGACGCGTCGTCCGTCTGGGAAAAGCCTGAACTCAAAGTGAGTTTTCTCGCCCCTATCTCTTGCTCTCTCCAAAGACATTCGAGGAAAGACGCTATGATACTTATGAAGAATTTCTTTCTCTCGGACTGAAACTGTGACGCTTTTGTCGCCGCCAGCCTTACCTTCCCTTTCCGTAACACGAGACCCTTGTCCCGACGAAGCCGCCAAAGATTTTAAGGTACTGCGGCCAAAAGAGAAGTCATCCATCTAGCTGTCCATCTTCAACGCTGAAATAAATGCCTCTTGCGGAATATCCACTTT
>DQCL01000307.1 GCA_003533975.1 Octadecabacter sp.
TGGGGCCAAAGCAGCGCTTACGATGCAACGGGAAACGCGCAGCGGGTTTCCCTTGCCAAGATGCGGTGTGGTGACCAAAAATTTAAATTTTGGGGTACTACACCGCACATCTTGCGGTCGTTTGATATGTTATAATTTGGGACAATGCAGCGAGTTAGTAGATATTGCGATGTCGCTGGAAATCTGTGAAATAAATGCCGAACCGACAGGGGGCTCAGCTTGACGGAGGTATGTCTCAGTCAACTTCAAACTGAGAAAAATAGGCGCATAAGGTTGCGGTGCCCGAATTCTCAGATTTGTTCAGAGGTAGGTCATAGATGTCGAGCAAAAGCAGTTCGATATACTTCGCCTTACGATTTTCACAAGGAAAGAATGTGAAATAGATGAGCATCTGTTCTTCTGTGTTTTTGGTCTTCCAATGGTGCCTCAAGCGCTTGTTCGCGTCGCCCTTGCCGACATAGAGCGCCTGCATGTGAAAGAGTTCGTGCTCCGGGCAATAGTCGTTCTTGTACCAAAGAATATATATGGGGCAAAGCCCGCTGCGTTTGGAAACAGATGCGCCGCGTCTGAGTATCGCTGGTGCGGGGGCTGGGAAAATGCGCGATCTATTGTCTATGGCTGTCGCAGAAGCGGCAGGAATGCGTAATTTTATCCTTGATCCGCGCGGCGAAATCGCCTCGGTCACGATGGTGAATTTTGCGGTGGCTGGAAGCCACGCATATTGCTGGAATCCAGTCGGTATGCACGACCTGCCTCAGCATGCGATGCAGCCACTAGATATCCTTAAGATTGAAAGCCCGCAGCTTCATGCAGACTGTAAAATCATCCTCGAAAGCTTGATCCCGATAAGTGGCTCGGCGAGTGGGAAATATTTCGAACTACGCGCCCAAGAATGGGGCGGTGCTTTCATGAAAATGTTGGTTGAACGCGACGGTGAGGTATCTTTTCCATCACTTTACCGAACCATCAATGCCATTGAGTCCAATACTGGCGAGTGGCCAGACATCCTCGAATTTATGCTGAGCTCCAGCATGGAAAGTGTCCGGCGATGCGCCGGAGAAATGTTAGCCAAACAGCAAGACAGCGCGCGCGAGTTTGGCGCAATCATCGGAGAGCTCTATGCCTATCTGAGCTTTCTTGATGACCCAATGTTGCAAAGAGCGTTGGAGAAACCGCGCGCGTCGCTTTCAGCAACTTGCAATCCTGCACAGGTCGCGACGTGGTTTCTTAACGTGCCCGTCGAGTATGTCTCAATTTGGGCTCCGGTCCTTCGCACGATGTTCACTGTACAAATGCTTTATAAGTCGCGCGCGCCATCTTCGCCTCCAGTCAACATGATTATCGATGAAGCGGGCCAGCTTGGCAATTTTGATGCCCTCCTTCGCGCCTTTACTTTTGGACGCGGTGCTGGCGTTCGTGCGTGGGCGCTCTTTCAAGACGCAGGCCAAATAAAAAGGAACTTTGGCCCTACGGGGCTTCAGGGTTTTATGGGCTCTGCCGCGCTTCGGCAGTTTTTTGGTGTAAGAGATTATGAAACCGCACAGTTTGTATCATCGATGCTCGGCCAAGAAACGCTGGAATATGATGATACCCTGCGCCAAGCGCAGGCGCGTCAGGCCAAACGACAAGCTGCAATGAGTATGCTGACTGGTAACGATCCTCTCTCGGCAGCGCAAAGCCTACGCCACAACGCCTTCCTTGAAACGCACAGGACAAAGCAAGCGCGGTCACTGATGACCCCTGATGAGATATTAGCGATGCCTGAAGACAGACAGATTTGCTTCGTTTCTGGGAAAAGCTTGAGCCCCATCCTTGGTCACAAATACCCTTATTATCAAAGGCCTGAGTTTGCGGGGCGATTTCTGCCCAATCCGTACCACTCACCCCTAGATAGCGTTTCTATCCCCCGCCGCTGGGGAACCTCGCAGGCTAAGGTGATTACAGAGACGGTGCCGCGGAAATTCGCGCACTTTCCTCAATATGATGCGGGCGTATGGACCTATGTGCATGGTTATCGCCCGCGCTGATCAATGAAAGGATACTGATCATGGCGAGAAGCAATGACAAAACCGAACCCAGCTTCGAGGTCTTCTCGGTTAAGGACGGGCCAGAGGATAAATCGTTCTTTAACAGAATTGGAACTGCGTTCCGTCATAAAGATGGCGAGGGTCATACGATCTCGCTCAATGCCTTGCCGGTGAACGACAAGATCGTCCTTCGAACACAAAAAGAGCGGTTGGATGATATGCGCTCACCAGCTCCGCGCCGTCGTGAACGAGAAGATCGCGACCGATAGAAGAGACTATCAGGGGTGTCTGGCAGAAACTGGGCACCTCAGGAACCATCCGCGGTTTTTGCGAAGGCCCTATAATTCATGATATAATCGAAAATAGGTGCACAAGTGAAAGCCGTTCTCAGCAAGCGCTAGACGCTGCAATGCACCAATCGCGAACGATCCTTGAGACAGTCGCGACACAACTCCAGACACGCAAGTGCCTCAACGCGCCGCTTTAAAAGTGGCCGCGAACGAGCACGTCTTGCTAGATGATAAGGATCATCCATCGTGAAAGATGCTGAAAATAAAAATATCCCTGATTTGGCGGCTGCCATCAATAAGGCGGGCCAACAACCCCTTAGTCACCTTGATATCGACCTTGAACACTACCAAGGCTATCTCGACGATCCGTCCCTAACGCCTGATCAAAAAGCCGAGATTATCGGTGCGCTATGGACAATTATCTCCGCGTTTGTCGAACTCGGCTTTGGGGTTCATCCCGTTCAACAAGCCTGTGGAAAACATGGAACAGGGCTTGATCAAACGAGAAATTCGGAGTCCACTGGAATGGAACCGAAAATTGACACGCAACAACAAGAAACAGACGCGCCTGCTATATAGCGGCAAGTCCGGGAAAGAGAGGATTCATGGGAGTCCCACAACTTGAGCCAGAACCAGCGCTAGCCGTCATTTACTGTCGTGTATCGTCCGTAAAACAACGCACATCAGGTGCAGGGCTAGACAGTCAAGAACACCGCTGCCGTCAGTATGCCGAACAAAAGGGCTATGCTGTCGAGGCGGTTTTTCCAGATGATGTTTCGGGTGGCGGTGATTTTATGCAGCGCCCAGGCATGCGCGCGATGCTCGCCTATCTGGATGCGCAGAAGGGTCGTCGGTACACGGTTATTTTTGACGATCTCAAGAGGTTTGCGCGCGATACCGAATTTCATATCAAGCTGAGGCGTGAGTTTGCTGAGCTTGGAGCGTCAATTGAATGCTTGAACTTCAATTTTGAGGATACGCCCGAAGGCCGCTTCATCGAAACTATCATCGCGGCACAAGGTCAGCTCGAACGCGAGCAGAACAAGCGCCAAGTCGTCCAAAAGATGCGAGCGCGCATTGAGAAAGGCTACTACGTCTTTCATCCGCCGATTGGGTATCGATATTCCAAGGATCGCATGCACGGTAAGCTACTCGTGCGTGATGAGCCCATCGCGACGATCTTAGTAGAGGCTTTGGAAGGCTTTGCTAGCGGTCGTTTTGGGTCACAAGTCGAGGTGAAAAGGTTCCTAGAGTCAAAACCGGATTTCCCCAAAAGCGGAAAGACCAACTATGTCCATCCTTCGAAAGTGAAGGATATTTTGCAACGTCCTGTCTACGCCGGATACGTTGAAGCGCCGGATTGGGGCGTTAGCTTGCGAAAAGGCCACCACGAACCCTTGATCTCCTTCAGCACCTTTGAGCGCGTTCAAGCGGTACTGAGCGGCAAAGTCTATGCACCGGCACGCAAGGATATCAGCGAAGATTTCCCGCTGCGTGGCTTTGTGAATTGTGATGACTGTGACGAGCCGCTTACTTCCTGTTGGTCGAAGGGGCGAAACAAGCACTATCCTTACTATCTGTGCGATACGCCGAAATGCCCATCAAAGCGAAAATCGATCCCTCGCGCCAAAATCGAAAGCGGTGCGGCTGAGGTGCTGAGGTCTTTGCAGCCTGCCAAACAGATGTTTGCAATGGCGCAAGCTATGTTTGCGGATGCTTGGAAAATTCGGCTCAAGCAGTCTCACATGGCCAAGGATACGCTTACAGCGCAGATTAAGGACATCGATGGGCAGATAGAGGTTCTGTTGGATCGCGTTGTTGATGCAAGCGGCGAGTCATTGGTGCGGGCCTATGAAGCCAAGATCGAAAAGCTGGAGAAGCAGAAGCTTTTACTGACTGATCAAGCGGCGCAGGCGGTGCCGCCAAAGGGTAGGTTCGACGACTTTATCGAACACACCATGGCTTTCTTAGCAAGTCCTTGGAATATTTACGAGAATGGGGGAATAGCCCTGCGGCGCACAGTGCTCAAATTAGCCTTTGTGGAGCCCTTGAGCTACAGCCGTGAAAGTGGCTATCGAACCGCCAAAACTACCTTTCCATTCAAGGTGTTAGCGGATTTTTCAACCCAAAAGTGCGGGATGGTGGGCGACCCTGGAATC
>DQCL01000035.1 GCA_003533975.1 Octadecabacter sp.
AGGTGTCAGTAATTCGATATCCATGCAGATTGTGCTTATACACGCTCTTCAACCATGAGTTTGGCTCTCGTGTTGTGAAAATCAATGAGAGGTCTAAGCTATCGGAGAACTCAGCCTCTAGTGCTCCAATCATTGACTGCGCGATTAACGTGGCTGCCTTGTATGTCGTTATTCCTTTCTTTCCTGGCGACCGTCCGGACAGGCCTTCACAGCTGATAAGGATTGGTCTCGCGTCCGAGCTATGAGCTAAGTTCGAGGCAAATGCACAGAATGCTTCTTGAAAATCAAAAAGATCCAAAGGGTGTTTGGAAACACTGAAGCGCGTACTCAAGCGGACAACGTCCGGGAGTTCATCCAGCAGAAGAATTTTGACAAACGGTTTCAGGATGTCTCGATTCTTCGCAAGAAAAGCTTGGATGCTTGATGTTCCAGTCTTGTGAAATCCTGAGTGAAGAAAAATCCTTGTCACAACCAGCCCAACGTCGTTTTGAATGCTGATGATTGTTCTATTGGTGTTTGAGTAGTTTGGCAAAGGTGCTGATCGGGGCTCTTTCAACGGGTAAAAATGCAGAACAACCGGCCAAAGTGTATTTCGTCCTTTTGGAAGGATAGGTTCATGGGAAAGCCCTGGAGCTTATCAGAGCAGTATTTGGCCTGCAGCGAAAGCGTGATTTGTCCCGCTCGGCAGACGCCTGTGTAAAGTGCGGCGAATGTCGGCTTCCCGCCCTTTGTACGGATGAAGCGAACGGCCCATAAGTCCGCACAGTTGACGTTCGCCCAAACAAGTAAGGCCGCCAATTGGCGGCCGTTTCTCTTTGCTGTGATGCTATCACGCCGCGCTGGGCGCACCCAGGATGTAAGTGATCATTTCGGAGGTGCGCAGAAACGAGGCGCCACCTCGCTTGTAGATCGTTACCTCGCCGCGCTGGGCGAGCCGATAGATCGTACTGGGATGCAGGCCAAACGCTTCTTTGGCGTGGGCCACGCGAACGAAAATGGGTTGTGGTTTGCTCATGCCTCAGCCGTCCGCAGTTTGAATCTCTGGCTGGGTCCATCCTGAAACAGACCGTCGCGGATAGGTTCGAGCGACGGAAACAGTTTGCGTCAGGCGGTCTCGGTGACGGTTCCGCCTGACGAGAGCGTGTAGGTCGTGCGGTCCGCGACCAGGAAGGGACGCGGGTGGGTGACCATGACGGTTGTCCCCCCCCTTGAGCGCTTCAAGCGCTGTACCGTAGGAAATCTTAGCCATTGGTCGCATTTCCCTTCTTGAGGCCCGGGTAGTCGGGGCGTGTTGTTCCGTCCGGGCAGCCGCACAGGGGCCATTCGGGGCAGGTAAATGGTGCGGTGGCGAGGCTGGGGAGGAGGTCAGCCCCGCGCACCGCTTGCCGTCCGTGAGTTTGGGAGGGCGGCATGTTGTTGTCGGCATGGTATTCGCCGGGGTTCAGTCGATGAACGTCGCCCGCTTGGTCGCGGACCTCAATAATTCCGGTTCCGAACTGGCGGCTGGTCACGGTGGCGACTTGGGTCAGGCCGGGATTGCCGAGGTGGATCATCACCGTTGTACCCAAAGCGGGTGCCTGGGAATAAAAAGCCCCCGGCCTGTTTGCAGATACAGCCGGGGGAGTTGTGACGCGAGGCGCTCCCATGTCAGGCACCCCCTGCGTCGGAAAAGTCTGGATTGTCAGCGGTCAGGACGTTGCGCGCGGCGCGTATCCAGTTATCGGGCAGTTCTTCGAGGACCTCGGCCATGGCATAGACGCCGAACACCTGCACAGACATGATGCAGGGCTGATAGTCCCCCACGCGTTCGCTGGGCAGATCCCAGCGGCCGCCGTAACCGATCACAGCACCCTTGAGCGCTTCCAGCATGTCAGTTTCGGCGGCGCTGTCGAGAGCGTCGACAAGCCAGCGGATGCGATCGAGGTCAAGGCGCTGGCTCATGCGCACACCATGTCGATTTGCGACGGGGAAAGCGCCAGAGGAAAACATGAGACCCGCGGGGAACCATGCGAGCATGTTTCACCCGCGGGGTGGGGTGTGGTGTAACCAGCACCAGCACCCCGATCTGCCCCGCCCCCAAAGGAATAACGAACGTGGCAGATATTCTGTGCGAGCTTCGGCTCATTCTCGAACTTGCAGTCGCGAACAAGGCTTTTGTCGCCTTCCTTGCCTTTGCTGCGTTGAGCGGCATTGGTCTTTTGTGTCTTTAGGACCTGCATGATCACCACCCGTTCGCAGCGATCTGAGACAGTTCGCCCAGGTCGTGTGCGGCAAGGATGCTGGCGACCGCGTTGTTGAGGAGGAAGGTCAGTCCGCAAAAAACCGCGAGCGCAATCGCCGCCCCAACCAGAAGGGCCCAGATGGGAGCCCATGTTTTTGCGCCGCGCTGGGTGCGCACCGCACGGTTGTTTGCATCAACTTGGTGGTGCAGGTCGTGGGCGTTCATGGCTTTCCCTTCCATATTGGATTGGGAAAGATGTATTACACAAATAATGTATCGTCAATCTGATATTACACAAGAAATGTAATTCAGGCGGCGTGCAATGCGGGGAGTTGGTCGAATCATCCGCGTGGGATCGCCCGGACAGGCAAGCAAAAGGGGCCCGAAAGCCCCCCTTTTGGTCGTGTCGCACTATGTGGGCCTCTAATTAGATGCCAACGCCACCTGGCTGAACTTGAAAACAAACTCCGGCCGTTGAATTTTGGAGTTCATCATGAGGTTCTGGGTGCTGAGGCAGAGTTCTTGATCCGTGAAAAACTCACCTGAAAATTTGATGGTGTCACCGGGGGAAAGCACGCTGACGGTGTTGAACAGTGCGGTGTTTGGTTCAATCAGGGTATTGGTGCCAATATCAGATATCGCGTTATTCCAAGTCGACGCCCACGCGTTGTCGCCAATTTCCACAACGAGCACGCCCTTGCCGTCACCGTTGGCTGAGATGCTGTAGATCGTGCCTATCCACCCAGACACTGTTTTGTTGCGTGGCAGCATTGCGCACATTGCTTGTGTCCGCGCTGCCAACGCCGCGCCTTTCTGCATATCGTTCGCCGCCGCATCCGCCGCCGTTCGTGCGGTCTCGAGCGCGGTCAGGAACTGCACCTGTTTGGCGGGTCGAGGATCTGTCGCGGGTGCTGGTGGGGTCACGGTAGGCGTCAGCCCCGCCTCTGGTGTCGTTGCTGCCTGTGCGGGTGTGTTTGTGCTGCCGCTGTCCTCGGGTGCCTCAACAAGCAAGCCGATCAAGAATAGAACAAGGAAAATGCCTGCGACGGTTTTGAGTACCGTTTTGAATAAACCTGATTTTCTTTTCTGACCACATTGGGGGCATGTCTTTGCGCTGGACGAGATCTCGCTGCCGCACACCGGGCACTTAATGAGTTTTGCCATAGATTCGAGCCTTAAAATTGATATGGCGCGACGCTACCCTCTCAATGAAATTTCTACAATTGGTTGTGCGATCCGTGCGGGGATATTCTCGTGATTCTACCAGATGTTCTTTGAAAACTGAGATCCGCCGGGGTTTCTAATGGGGGAAGTCTATATCTGGTGGTGTTGAAAGCGGCCAGCGTTCCCGATATGTTCCTGTTGCCGGATGCGGTTGACAGCTCGCCATGTGCTAGAGCACCCCCTCCTCTTTCACGCCGCTTTTCGCGGCTGCTGCCAACAATTGAGAGGGGAAAATTGAAGATGATCGTTAGAGTATTGTATTTTGTTCTGGCGCGCGCCGCCATGGCTGGGGTCAATCTGAACTGGCTTCTGGACCCGCTGCACGGTCTGCGCTGTCGAGAGCGTCGAAAAGGAGTTCCTGAACATCCTCGGGAAGTTGAGAATAGAGGCCCGCGATAAAGAAATTGAAGTCGATCCGGTGCTCACGATGAAAATGTCGCATTACGTCAATTGTCACGAACGATCGGGCGCTTTCCATGTTGCTGATCGCAGCATTCTTCACGCCGACCGCCTTGCCCAGGTCGCCCTGGCTGGTGCGCGTCATTGTCCGGGCCGCCTTTAGGCGGGCCGCGATGGCCTCTTTTGAGCTGTCGCCAGTTCTGGCCAACATTTCTTTTTTATCCGAGTTCATAATGCGAGTGTCCCCGTTATTACATAAAAAGTGAATATTTCTGATTTGTGGTGCTTGAGAATACACAAATAATGTAATACTGCTTTCGCATGGACAATGTGAAAAGCATAATCGACAAGATTGGTCGAGATGTTCTGTGCCAGGCACTGGACGTCGGGAAGGCTGCAATCTCCAACGCCGCCACGCGCAGTGAATTCCCGTCTCGCTGGTATCTGGTTATCAAGCGCGAATGCACCAGGGCTGGGGTTGAGTGCCCCGAAACGCTTTTCGGCTTTGCTGATCCGGTGAGGGCCGCCGAATGAGCCCGCGCGCCGTAGATATGTCGAACTCCGTTCCATGTTCCAACGATAGCGAGGAGGCCCGCCGCAGTTCTGCGGAAAACCTCGTCGGCTCTGTCCTGAATGACGCCGAGTTCCTGGACGTGTTGCAGGCGGTCCTGTTCCGGTTCCGTCCGGTGCGCATTCAGTCGCAACAGTGCAAGGCGGCTGCGCGGTTCCTTGGTGTGAACGAGGAAACCGTGCGCCGTTGGTTGAACGAAACCACCACACCAAAGGCTAAGGACGTGTGGCCGATTTTCTTTGTGGTCCTGTTGGCAGAGTTGCCGGTGGATACTCAGAAGGAAATCATGGCCGTGTTGATGGGGTTGACCGATGAATGACCTTTTGGCCCTTCTGTCCACGACCGACGCCGCCTCGCGTGATTGGTATTCCGTTCTGACCACTGACATTTCCCACTTTTCGATGGGGTTCGCCGCTGGCGTGGCGGTGTGGTGGCGCAATCCGCTGTCAGTCGCCGTGCTTGTCGCGCTGGGCGTGTGGATTGGCAAAGAGCTGTTCGGCGATCTGCTGTCGGCAGGGTTCGCACGTGCGGCTGTTCTGGACAGTTTAAAAGACATTGGCTTGGCGATGCTGGGTTATTTCGCGTGCTCGCTGCTGGTTTCAGCCGCGGCAAAAGTGAGGGGTTAGGCATGAGCAACGAGGTTTTCACCGCGGTGAAGCGCCGCAAGGTCGGGTCGCCCACCATGAAATCCGTCATGCTGTATATGGCCGACAGCGCGTCGGACGACGGGTCGGGCATTTGGGTGTCGAAAGCCACCATGGCCGCCGACCTTGAGTTCAAAAGCAAGCGCACGGTGCAGGGGGCGATCGGGGATCTGATGGCCGCCAAACTGGTGTCTGAGGTTGGCCAGCGCGGGTGCTCCCACGGGTACACAATCGAGTATCGGATCAACTTGGACGCCGTTCTGGCGCTGCCTGTGACCCGTGCACGAAATGCACCCGTACCACAATATGTTGGGGGTGCAGGA
>DQCL01000168.1 GCA_003533975.1 Octadecabacter sp.
CGTGCTCACTTTATTAACGTTCTGACCACCGGGGCCGGAGGCGCGCACGAAGCTTTCGACAAGCTCCCAATCGCTAATCTCAATATTATCGTTAATTCTCAGACTCATAGCTATTTCCAGCCGGTTTTGCCCGCATTGGACCCATACCGGAACCATACCAGACCCATATCGAACCCACACATGAAAAAGGGCCACTTCTGCGAGGAAGCGGCCCTTCGAAAGTTCAGGAGGTGTCGCCGGTTAGAGAGGCGCAATCCGAAAAGTGTTTCGCGGTTTTCGGAGTAACGTGCGCGACCTAAAAAGGTGTCTCACCTATGCAGTTAAGCGCCTAAGGGCTGCCCTAGGCACATGCCTCCATAGTTGTCCCGACACACGCTTCCACTATCTTTCTAGACACTGGATCACCTCCTTTGTTTGTTTCTGATATTGATAGCAAAGCACAACATCTTGGGATCACCAAACAAAAAATGACGAGGGCTAGCTGATGCGTTGCATTCTGCCCACAATCAAACGGAACGGGATGAGGGCAATCAGGGCGATGGCAAGCTTCACGAGCCAGTCAATAAATGCAGTGCCGACCCAACGTGTCGCGTCAAACCCGAACGGCGTGGCGACCACGTCGTTAAAGAAGTCGGTATTGTGATCCGCCCCCAATACACCAACCGCCCCAGCAGAGAATGCAATCGTAAAGAACAGCGCCGTATCAACCGCCGAACCAATAACGCTAGACGCAAGCGGAGCACGCCACCAGTGGCCGTCACGCAGTTTGGAAAAAATCGCCACGTCGAGCAATTGTGCCGTCAAAAACGCAATGCCAGAGCCGATCGCTACGCGAAGCGTCACAGCGGGCGCAAGGAACGGATCATCGGCGGTGCCGAGGTTAACACTAAACTGGCTGCCAATCAGGGAACATAGGATGCCAACGATGAAGCCGCCGAAAACCACCTTTCGAGCAGTCTGTGACCCATAGAGACGGTTTGTAACGTCCGTGACAAGAAAGGCGAAAGGATACGTAAAAGCACCCCATGTCAGCCAATCGCCAACAAAGAATTGCACGAGGACGTTTGAGGCCACCACAACGATGGCCATGGCGATTACGCCAGGAAGAATTTTGGTCATTTTATCAATCCGTTTTGACAAGGTAGTCGGACACTTGGCCCTCCAAAATGAAGGACGCCGCCCTAATGCGGGGCGGCGTCCAATTTGTCAAACAAATCTTAAGGTCAGTTGCTTTCCGCGACTGCTAAACACTGGCCGGGAAGCCGTGCCATTGTCAGCGGGCCACGTGGTGCACGCGGTGTCGCGTTCGGGTCAGGTGGCGGCGGGTTAAGTATGTTGTTCACCCATGTTTGCGCATCCGCACATCCATCACCAGCTGGTGGTGGCGCTTGGTTCTCGCAGCCGCTGGCCCCACTTGGGCAGCGCAGGCGCACGTGGAAATGGTAGTGATGTCCGTACCAAGGTCGAACATGGTTCAGCCAAGAACGGTCGCCCGTTTCCCAGTTACACATAGCAACCTTCGCTCCGGGGAATACGAAAATACGGGCCGTGCGCGGATCACTTGCCGCTGCACGGATCAGCTGCATATGTTCTTCTGTCCAACTTGAATTCGTAAACGCACCGCGCTCACGGCGCATGGAAATTGACGAAAGGTTCTCACGTTCCTGACGTGACAAATTCAACCGATCAGGAGGCAGCATCCAGATATCAGCGTCTAGCCCGATCTGGTGAGACGCATGGCCCGTCAACATCGGTCCACCGCGTGGCTGGCTTAAATCGCCAACATAAAGACCGTCCCAACCATCCAGCGTGGCGGCGAAACGGCTAAGGTTTTGAATGTAGTCAATCAGTACAGGTTGGCCCCAATTGCGGTTGCGCGATAACCGCATCGCTTGCCATGTTGGTCCGGTTTCCGGCAGCTGAACAGCGCCTGCCTGACAGCCTCGCGCATAGCCACCGAAGCTTTCGGAACGTTGATCGGACGCCGTCGGAATGTGCCCAAAAACGTCCTTGGCGACGCGATTGTCATGAGCGTTCTGAGTAGACATTACAGCCGCTGGAGCACGTGTGTTGCCCTGCACATCACTGCGCGGCACTTCGGAATTTCGGCAACTCGCGGTCAATGCAAGCGCCGCAATCATCAGACCATGTTTGAGCATGCCCTTTCTGGTCAGGTTTCCCATTCGTCCCGATCTCCTTCTGGCTTAACCCACCTTAACAAGAACAATCCTGCTAGGAAAAGAAAGATCACAGGGAGGAAGCCAAGCTGGTTGTTGCTGGTCAAATACGTGAACAGGGTGATGAATGCGGGCGCCAAGAACGCGGTCGCTTTGCCTGACAGCGCAAAAAGACCGAAGGCTTCCGCAGGCCGTTCAGGGTGCGTGTGACGCACCATCATGGACCGGCTTGAGGCGTAGACAGCCCCACCTGCACCCCCGATTACTGCGCCGCAAACAAAGAAGATAATGTCGGGCACGGACGATCCTTCGGCCAATGGAATACCAAATATGGCCTCGCGCGACATTCCTATGATGATGAGGGACACCACGATTAGCGCCCATACAGACATTTTGATGACGGGCTTAGGCCCCATACGTTGATCCGCCAGTCCAGCCAGCCATGTTGTTATCGCTGCGGCAATTGCGGCGATAATACCGAACACACCAATATTGATCGTCTGCCAGTCCAGCACCAGCGCCGCGTATACGCCGCCAAACGCATAAAGCGCGTTCAGCGCGTCCCGATAAAACATTGACCCTATCAGGAAGTTCAGCAGGCTTTTGCGGTCTTTGACAGACTTCAGCGTTTCCCAAAGCTCCCCCGCAACAGCGCGGATATTGGTCGGCTTGCCACCAAGTTTCGGATCGTCACGCACCCAGAGAAAGAACGGGATCATAAACATTGCAAACCATATCGCGATGAACGGTCCAACGGAGCGCGTGCCTTCGCGCATCTCAGGATCCAACCCGAACAATGGTGCATTCCCCAAAAGGGTCACGCCCTGATCATTCTCTGCCAGCAGTAACAGCATTACAAAAAGCGCGGTCACGCCGCCCCAATACCCGAATGCTGCGCCTGATCCGCTGATCCGCCCGATTTCGTCCTTGTTGCCAAGGCTTGGTAAGATCGCGTTGGTGAAATTCAACGCACTCTCAGCGGCGATAAAACCAACGTAGAAAATCACCAGCATCCACATGATATTCGCCCCGTCCGGCGTCAGCCCCCACAACATCGCGGTGGAAACCACATAGATGACGGAAAAGAACGCAATCCACGGCATCTTGCGCCCTGAATTGTCTGCAAACGCCCCAAGGAACGGCGCAGTGAATGCAATTATTAGACCTGCTACAGTCTGCCCACCCGACCAAAGGCTTTGCGCGTTTGCCTTCGCAAGTTCAGCATCCGATCCGTTGCTTAGGAAATACTCCGCAGCGACGACCGCGAAATAGGGGCCGAAAATGAACGTCAAACCTAGCGTGTAAAACGGTTGCGATGCCCAATCAAAGGCCATCCAGCCCCAAATACGTTTCTTGGATACTTTAGACATTCTTGCTCCCTCATTCCCTGAACCGGATAAAACAGGCAAAGGAGCAGTCTGGCAATGGCTTAACGGGCGTAGCGTGCCATGCAGCGGCATTTAAGGCCCACTCTTAATCCAGTGCGGCGGAACTTTTGATGCCTGCCTTTGCAAGCGTCCAAACATCAACAGGCAAAACCCTCAGTGCCCTACAGCTCAGGGGGCCAAATACGTGTCGCTTCGGCCTCTATCCAGTTGGTTACCCATTGCGCGGGCTCAGGGCGTAGATCGGTAATATTAAGAGCCCCTATCAATTCATCTGTGGGAACAGCACGGCCTTTTGATACGATGGCTGTGCGCAACAACACATTGCTCGCACATTCGCCATTCTTCTTGAACATGCCCTGCTCAATATAAACGAACCGATCGTCCCAAGTGGCGATGCGTGTACGGGTTTCGTACTTTTCAAACGGGGTGATCCGCTTGCGATACCGGATAGACGTTCCCGCAACCGTCAGACCCCAGCGATGCTTCTTTAACTTGGCCCAAAGTCCCATACGAACCGCCG
Source organism: Octadecabacter sp. (assembly GCA_003533975.1). Lineage (GTDB taxonomy): Bacteria > Pseudomonadota > Alphaproteobacteria > Rhodobacterales > Rhodobacteraceae > Octadecabacter. The sequence continues at coordinate 4,086 of DQCL01000168.1, forward strand.
CCTGAAAGCGCCCCATTTCATAAAGCGTCAAAATGCGGCCGTTGTTCATCTCGCCGAAGACGTCGCAATCAACAAGCCGGCAACGGTGCTGGGACACATGCATGTCCAGAGGATTCATCGGGGGCATTCTGCGGGCCGACATCAAAGTCCAGCCAAGGCGGAGGAATGGATACATGCAACCTACAGACGTTTAAGTGATGTTAACGTCAAGTGGTAACGCAACGGAAAATTTGAGACGATAGCCATTGCCCTTTAACGACTCCACGCTTACGTCTTTGAAAACCAATTTGAGGACTCGTTATGGTATCGCTGATTGAAATTCTACTGATGGTTATCGGTGTACTGCGGCTGTTTATCTTCGCGCACTTTATTATGTCGTGGCTGATCCAGTTTGAAGTCCTCAATCTGCGCCAGCAATTCGTTGCCCAACTCTGGTACGGACTGTCGCGCCTGCTTGAACCGGTCTACGGCCCAATCCGCCGAATTCTCCCCCAGATGAGCGGTATCGACCTTTCGCCATTGGTCGCCCTTCTTGGCCTTGAGGCGATCCGCATCGTGTTAACCAATCAACTGATCGCGATAGGCTAACACTTGCCCTGAGCGGCCCCCTGTGATTCTTTGCGCCCAGTCGGGAAAATCAAATCACAGGGTCCAATATGAGCGCCGCCACGCTTCTTCGCGATGTCTTCGGCTTTGACGGTTTCCGTCCGGGCCAGCAAGAGATCGTCGAAGCAGTCACGGATGGTAAAAACACCCTCGCGATTATGCCAACGGGCGGCGGTAAGTCCCTCTGTTTCCAACTTCCCGCGCTGGTGCGCGATGGCGTCACCGTCGTCATCTCCCCGCTCATTGCCCTTATGCGCGATCAGGTGCGTGGCTTGAAAGAGGCGGGGGTTGTCGCCGGTGCGCTGACGTCTGGGAACACCGAAGAAGAAACCGATGAAGTCTGGCGGAACCTCGAAAACGGCACCCTAAAGCTTCTCTATATCGCTCCCGAACGGCTCGCGTCTAATGGCGCGCAGCGGATGCTACGGCAAGCCGGAGTGTCGATGATTGCCGTGGACGAAGCGCATTGCGTATCCCAATGGGGGCACGATTTTCGCCCGGACTATCTGCGCATCGGTGATCTGCGCCGTGACCTTGATGTGCCGCTCGCAGCTTTCACCGCCACCGCGGATGCCGAAACCCGCGATGAGATCGTAGCGAAACTTTTCGGCGATCACCCGCCAGAGATTTTCCTGCACGGATTTGACCGCCCCAATATCCACCTTGCTTTCGCCGCCAAAGACGGCCCTCGCGCGCAGATATTGAATTTCGCCAACGTGCGTCGCGAACAGGCGGGCATCGTCTATTGTGGCACGCGCGCGAAAACCGAAACCTTGGCCAAAGCCCTGCGCGATGCAGGTCACACGGCCTGTCATTATCACGGCGGGATGGAGGCCGATGACCGTCGCCACGTGGAACGCCGTTTTCAACAAGAAGACGGCCTCATCGTTTGCGCGACGATCGCCTTTGGTATGGGTATCGACAAGCCGGACATCCGCTGGGTTGCCCACGCTGATCTGCCTAAATCCATCGAATCCTACTACCAGGAAATCGGCCGCGCTGGGCGGGACGGTGCACCTGCCGAAACGCTCACATTGTTTGGCCCCGACGACATCCGCTACCGCCGCCAACAGATCGACGAAGGCCTTGCACCGCCAGAACGTCGCGAGGCAGATCATGGGCGGCTAAACGCGCTCCTCGGACTCGCTGAAGCACTACACTGTCGCCGGCAAAACCTTCTGTCCTATTTCGGGGAGGACCCAGCGCCTTGTGGTCACTGCGACCTGTGCGACAAACCCGCAGATGTATTCGACGGAACAACGCCCGTCCGCATGGCCCTCTCCGCCGCATTGCGCACCGATGAACGTTTCGGCGCGGGCCATCTCATCGACATTCTACTTGGTAACATGACCGAAAAAGTTGCCCAACGTAGCCATGACCAACTGCCGACCTTCGGTGTCGGCACGCAATATTCCCGCGTACAATGGCAGGCGATCTTTCGGCAGATGATGGGCCATGACCTCATGCGCCCAGACGCGGAACGCCACGGCGCGTTGCGGATGACCCAAAAGGCCCGTCCGATCCTGCGGGATGAAGCCTCGATCGAGCTGCGCCGCGACACGATCAAATCCGCCAAATCCGGACCCAAAATTAAGCAAATGGTGTCCGAAGAAGACGCGCCGTTGCTCTCTGCGTTAAAGGCAAAGCGCCGCGCCTTTGCGGAACAGCTCGGCGGGCCAGCCTATATCGTCTTCAATGATAAAACCCTCATCGAGATGGCAGAAAAGCGACCGGCAACGTTGGATGACATGGCCCGTATTGGCGGCGTTGGAACCAAGAAACTCGACAGTTATGGGGCCGCCTTCTTAGAAGTTATCAACGGCGAAGCAACGGCCCTACACCCAAAACGCCAAAAACTTGCTGGCCGCACCGAGGGCACAATCTACGACCGCCTCCTCGAAGTGCAGGCCGATCTGTCACGGGGACCGCAAGGCACCGACAAACCTATGTCCTGCTCGGCGTCACAGCTTGCCAAGGTTGCCAACCTAAAACCAAACGACGAGCAAGCCATTACCCGTCTTCTTGGGGACCGCCACGCCACGCGTTTCGGAGCGGCATTTCTATCCGTGCTGCGCAATGCGTAACCAGCTTTCGGGTTTCACGTTTTCAGACTAGGTGTGTATGCAGTGTGCCTAACCAAAGGACTTGAACGACCATGTTAACCGTCATCTCTCCTGCCAAGTCTCTCGACTGGGATCCCGTGGAATTCGCGCCAACGGAACCTGAATTTCAAGAGGACGCAGTGCGTTTGGCCAAGACATCGCGCAATCTAACACTCGGCGCGCTAAAGGACTTGATGTCGATCTCAGATGATCTTGCCCGTCTGAACCGCGACCGCTTCAAAGCCTTTGAGGAAACGCCGTCACCAGATCGCGTTAAACCCGCAGCACTTGCGTTCAACGGCGACACTTACCAAGGGCTAGAAGCCAAAACATTAAGCGACGAAGACATGGCCTATGCACAGGACAACCTGCGCATTTTGTCTGGGCTTTACGGGCTATTGCGCCCACTTGATGCAATCCAGCCTTACCGTTTGGAAATGGGCAGTCGCCTGAAAACGCGGCGCGGAAAATCCCTTTATGACTATTGGGGCACGACCCTTTCCAATGCGCTGAATGCACTTGGCGAAGCCCGCGGTACGGATACGTTGGTAAACTGTGCCAGTCAGGAATACTTCGGCGCGGCGGACACTAAAGCGTTGAAACTCAAGGTCGTCACGCCAGTCTTCATGGAAATCAAAGATGATCGCCCACGTATCGTGAGCTTTTTCGCCAAACGCGCCCGTGGGGCCATGGCACGCCATATCGTAGAGAATCGCGTCACGACGCTCGAAGGCATCAAGGATTTCACTTCAGGCGGGTACGGATTTGACCCCGACTTGTCGAGTGAAGGCAAACCCGTTTTCCTGCGCGACTACCCCGATCCAAAGGCGGGTTAAATCCGCTCAATCGCCAGCGCGATGCCTTGACCGCCGCCAATACACATCGTGATCAACGCGCGCTTTCCAGCCGTGCGTTCCAACTCATACATCGCCTTAACGGTAATGATCGCCCCAGTTGCCCCAACCGGATGCCCCAATGCAATCGCACCCCCATTCGGGTTCACTTTCGCAGGATCAAGACCCAAGCCCTTAGTCACCGCCAAGGCTTGTGACGCGAAGGCCTCATTGCTCTCGATTACATCGAAATCAGCGGCGGAGAGCCCGGTTTTTTTGAACAGATTTTCCACAGCGGGAATTGGGCCAATCCCCATAACTTCAGGCCGCACACCGGCATGCGCATATCCCAAAATTCGAAACTTCGGCGTCAACCCAGCTGCGTTGGCGGCGTCGGCTGTCGCCAACACAACCGCCGCCGCGCCATCATTAATACCAGACGCATTGCCCGCCGTGACGGTGCCATCTTTCTGAAAGACAGTCCGCAGGTTACCCAATGCATCCATTGTTGTTGCCTTTGGATGTTCATCGCGTTTGAACTCAACAGTTTCACGGCGTTTTTTGACCTCAACCGGAACAATTTGTTCGTCGAAATACCCGGCGTCGATCGCGGTCGCAGCTCGCTCTTGTGATGTCAGTGCAAACGCATCCTGATCATCGCGTGTGATACCATGTTCCGCCGCCACGTTCTCTGCTGTGACGCCCATATGTCCCGTCCCGAACGGACAATTCAACGCGCCCAACATCATGTCACGCCCCGTGATGTCACCCATTTTTGCACCCCAGCGCGCATCCGGAAGAATGTAGGGAGCACGGCTCATGCTTTCTGCGCCGCCAGCGAGGGCGAATTCGGCGTCCCCCAGCATGAGCGACTGAATGACAGACACAATCGCTTGGACACCAGACCCACAAAGGCGGTTCACGTTCATGGCGGGAACCGTCTCTGGAATGCCGGCACCCATTGCTGCAACACGACTAAGATACATATCGCGTGGCTCGGTATTGATAACATGTCCGTAAGCCACGTGGTTAATCTGAGCAGGGGCGACGCCACCGCGCTCCATAGCGGCCTTTGCAACAATCGACCCAAGATCAATCGGTGCAATTCCTGCGAGACTACCACCAAATCCGCCGATGGCGGTGCGTGCTCCTGAAAGAATGACGATGTCGGACATGGTGTACTCCCTTTAGTGTTGGAGCCACCCTAGCAACCCGCACTGTTGTGCCAAGGTTGACGTAGCGGCACGGATCAATCAACCACCCAATTTCCGGTTTGCGACCGTTAGGTCCCGCATCGTTTCCCCGCCTGTCAAAAGCGTCCAGATGCGAAAGACTGCCATGCCGTCGCTCTCCTGATTGATTGCATCCGCATGTGTCTCTCTCAATTTCATTACAGGCACAGCGTTGTTTTCTTTGGCCATTAGTAGTCCCTCTCGGCAATCGCGTTGATTGCCCCCACGCTAGGGAATTGACTGCACTTATCTTTCCAGGTTCTTAACGCAGGCCATGTTCATCATGGGCATTTGATATAACCTCTCGACAGTTACTTGCCGTGTGCACGGCTTGCTGGGATAGAGGGCCAATGTTGTTACGTGTAACTGATCTCGTCAAAACCTATCCCGGTCCAGATGGCCCTCTGCCGATCTTAAATGGGATCAGCATGGAGATGAAAGCTGGCGCGACACTCGCGTTGACTGGCGAATCCGGCTCAGGAAAAAGCACACTCTTGCACCTCGTGGGGGGGCTGGACCAGCCTGACACAGGGCGCGTTGAAATTGACGGAACCGACATTGGCGCAATGGACGATGCGGCGCGCGCTGCCGTTCGACGCGATAAAGTTGGCGTCATTTTTCAGCAATTTAATCTCATTCCCTCACTGACGGTCGCGTCAAACATTGCGTTTCAAGCGCGCCTTGGAGGGCGAGAGGATAAGGAATGGATGGGCGACCTCGCGGCACGCATGGGCCTCGCCGAGCAGATGTCGAAATACCCCGAGCAGCTATCAGGGGGACAACAGCAAAGGGTCGCAATTGCACGTACCTTGGCCGCACGTCCTGCCTTGATCCTTGCGGATGAACCCACCGGAAACCTTGATGAGGCCACAGCAGATTCGGTGATGGACCTCATGCTGGAATTGGCGGCGGAAACAAAAGCGGCGCTGTTGATGGTGACGCACTCAGAACGTCTCGCTGGGCGAATGGGTCGGCGACTACACCTGAGGGCAGGGCGCTTGGCATGACGAAGGCGGGATTACAGGCACTGTTATCCCATTGGCTGCGCAATCCGATGCAGCTGTTCACATTGATTGTCGGGTTATCGCTTGCAACGGCGCTTTGGTCGGGCGTTCAAGCGGTGAACGCAGAGGCGCGAGCAAGCTATGATGCGGCGGCGCGAACATTGGGCGAAGGACGCTTCGCGCAAATCACGTCTTCTGATGGTTCAATCCCTCAGGCCGATTATATACGCCTGCGACGCGCAGGATGGTTGGTCAGCCCCGTTGTCGAAGGCCGTCTCGACGGCGTGCGCTTGATAGGTCTGGACCCCCTGACGTCCCCGAGCGGATTGACCCCAACGGGTGCAGACGATGGAAATCTAACAATCGATGTTCTGGCGGGCGGTGTATTGTTCGCAACGCAAGACACGTTTGCGAGGTTGGAGGCCCACGATGTAACCCGCGTTGTTACACCGGATGCAGCACCGGGCATTATCATCACGGACGTTGGAACCGCGCAACGCCTTCTAGGGCTGGAAAACGCGCTTAGCCGTATCCTCGTTTCCCCAACTCAGCCGGTTTTACAAACACCACTAGCCGAAATTACGCCCCACCTGACACTGCGTGCGCCGCAAGACGGTTCCGATGTCGGACGGCTCACGGACAGTTTTCATCTCAACCTGACTGCGTTCGGGCTGTTGTCGTTTGCTGTTGGGATTTTCATTGTGCATGGGGCCATCGGGTTGGCATTTGAGCAGCGCCGCCCTGTCATTCGCACGCTGCGTGCGCTGGGCTTTCCGCTGCGTCGACTGATAGCTTTGATCGCGGTTGAACTGCTTGCGCTGTCCCTTATTGCAGGCGCGATTGGTGTCGGGCTTGGCTACCTTGTGGCGGCTGCTCTTCTGCCAGATGTCGCCGCGACGATTTCGGGGCTGTACGGTGAATCCGTATCCGGAACGCTGCAATTGCGCCCAGAGTGGTGGTTGTCCGGCTTGATGATCGCTGTTGGCGGTACGTGTATGGCCGCCGCTGCCTCGCTGTTTCAACTCGCGCGTATGCCATTGCTCGCCTCGGCGCGGCCGCGTGCTTGGGCAATGCAGGCGGGCAGGGGGCGGTTGTATCAAGCGGGCCTTGCAGTTGGATTGCTGATCCTCGCGGGGCTATTGGGCGCGTTCGGAAGTGGCCTAGCGGCAGGTTTTGGCATGCTCGCCGCGTTGTTGATCGGTGCCGCATTGGCGCTTCCCGTTGTTCTCGATCGCGTGTTCGCATTTGGCGCATCGCGGGCAAAATCGGTCACGGCTGAATGGTTCTGGGCGGACACACGCCAGCAACTTCCAGGGCTGTCATTGGCGTTGATGGCCTTGTTGTTGGCGATGGCTGCAAACGTTGGTGTATCGACGATGGTCAGCAGTTTCCGCCTGACGTTCACGGGCTTCCTCGACCAACGCCTTGCTTCTGAGTTTTATGTCTATGCAGATGATGCTGACCAAGCAGCAAAGCTGTATACCTATCTCGCTCCACGCGTAGATAAAGTTTTACCTATCCAATCCACTACTCAAAACGTGCGCGGCTTGCCTTCGGAAATCTATGGCCCGACCGCGCACGCCACATATCGGGAAAACTGGTTGTTCCTCCAATCAGCCAATGACGCATGGGCTCGGATCGAGGCGGGCGAAGGCGCAGCCATAAACGAACAGCTTGCGCGGCGCGCCGAAATCGCGATTGGCGACGACATCACCTTAGCCGGAGAGCCGTTTCCTGTGCTTGGAATCTACGGTGACTATGGCAATCCAATCGGGCAAGCCATCATCACTGAAATTACGTTCAAACGCTTGTTCCCAGAAATTAGACCGTCTCGTTTTGGGTTGCGTATGGATGTTGCGGATGTGCCTTCGTTAACAGAAGCCTTACGCGAAGATTTCAACCTCGCGGACGCACAAATGGTGAACCAAGCAGGGATCAAGGCCTTTTCTCTCAGCGTGTTCGACCGGACCTTCACAGTTACCGGTGCGCTGAATGTACTGACCCTCGCGGTGGCTGGGTTTGCGATCCTGATGAGTCTCCTGACTCTCGCAACCATGCGTTTACCTCAACTCGCCCCAGTTTGGGCGCAGGGGCTAACACGGGCACGGCTGGGCCGTATCGAAATCATCCGCGCCGTTTTGCTGGCGCTCCTCACCGCAGCCCTTGCCCTCCCGCTTGGCCTTGCGTTGGCTTGGACGTTACTGGCTGTTGTGAATGTCGAGGCGTTCGGTTGGCGCTTGCCAATGTTCTTGTTCCCGCTGGATTACCTGCGTCTTGCAGTCTTCGCTGTAGGGGCGGCGGTTCTTGCAGCACTCTGGCCAGCGCGAAAGCTCGCACGGACCCGACCTTCGGACCTCCTTAAGGTGTTTTCAAATGAACGTTAGAGCTCTTCTTCTGCTCCTTTGGCCTTGCGTGGCTTCAGCACAAGGGTTCGCAGGCCTCGGCACATCATCCGAAGGCTTCGCGACGCCCGAACGCCCAGCGGTCTTTGACTTTCGCGTCGATCACGGGCCGCACCCCGATTACCGCATTGAATGGTGGTATTTGACAGCCAACTTGCAGGACGACGACGGAACGCGCTTCGGCCTGCAATGGACTTTGTTTCGCACGGCCTTGGCGCCTGAAGAACGCGAGGGCTGGTCATCGCCACAAATCTGGATGGGACACGCGGCGGTAACCACGCCAACCGATCACTACGTCACAGAACGCCTTGCGCGCGGCGGGATCGGGCAGGCGGGTGTGACAGCGCAGCCGTTTGAAGCATGGATCGACGATTGGCAGCTTGCCGGACCCGATTTCAACGAACTTACAATGAAGGCGAGCGGCCCTGACTTCGCATATGACATGGACCTGATCGCGCTGGGCGACTTGGTGTTTCATGGTGACGCGGGCTATTCAGTGAAGTCCGCTGACGGTCAGGCGTCCTATTATTACTCACAACCCTTTTATGCCATCGAAGGGACGCTGACCCTGCCTGATGGTGATGTCCATGTGACCGGAAATGCTTGGCTTGATCGCGAATGGTCCTCCCAACCTTTGTCGGACAATCAAACGGGTTGGGATTGGTTCTCGCTTTCACTGGACGACGGGAAACTGATGGGCTTCCGCCTGCGCCAAGAGGATGGCAGTCACTACACATCCGCGACGTGGATCACACTCGACGGCGAAACAACGGCCTATCCTGATGGGGCATTTCAAGCCGCCCCTATCGCATTCTCTGATGTCGAAGGCCGTCAGATCCCGACCCAATGGAATGTCCGGTTGGATGCACGCGGCATCGACGTTGATGTCTATGCCCTCAACCCGCAATCGTGGATGGATACGTCGGTTCCGTATTGGGAAGGACCGATCATCGTTGAAGGGTCGCATACTGGCGTTGGGTATCTTGAGATGACCGGTTACGAGTGACGCAGCTGTGAAGACATCCCTCTCGCTCAAGCGGACAACAGGCGCTAGAACGCCCTTATGAAACAAACAATTCCAGTCACCCGTGATCTTGTTTTCGTTGGCGGCGGTCACGCCCACGCGCTGGTGCTGCGCAGTTGGGGGATGAACCCGTTGCCGGGCGTCCGCCTGACCGTGATCAACCCGGGCCCCACCGCGCCCTATTCTGGGATGCTTCCCGGTTTTGTTGCTGGCCACTACACCCGCGATGAATTGGACATCGACTTGGTAAAGCTCGCTCGTTTCGCGGGCGCACGCCTAATCGCAGGCAAAGCTGTTGCGATTGATCCGGCCACAAAAACCATCACTGTGCCGGATCGCCCGACAATTACCTATGATGTGGCAGCGATTGACGTTGGCATTACGTCTGAAATGCCCGCCCTTGCGGGGTTCTCCGAACATGGCATTCCCGCCAAACCGCTCGGCGTTTTTGCCTCTCGTTGGGATGCATACCGTGCGAACGCGACCGCCCCGAAGGTCGCCGTGATCGGTGGCGGTGTAGCTGGTGCAGAGCTTGCGATGGCAATGGCATACGCCCTGCGTGACCGTGCTCCCGAAGTGTCTCTGATTGATCGAGGCGAAGTCCTTGACGGGTTTAACGAGCCAACACGCAATCGCCTTCTTTCGGCGCTTGAGGAACTCAATGTATCATTGGTGGAACATGCCGACGTCGCTGAAATCCTGCCCGATGCGGTGCGGCTCACAGACGGCACGCTCGTTCCATCGGACTTTACAACGGGTGCCGCGGGTGCGCGTCCTCATGACTGGATCGCGGACATGGGTCTTGATCTGCACGAAGGATCGCTCATCGTTGGGCCGACTTTGCAAACCTCAAATCCGGATGTTTTTGCGGTGGGCGACTGCGCGCATCTATCCCATGACCCGCGCCCCAAGGCGGGTGTTTTTGCTGTCCGTGAAGCGCCGTACTTGTTCGACAATCTGCGCGCCCGCTTGTCTGCCGGAAAGATGCGCAACTACCACCCGCAGAAAGACTACCTCAAACTGATCTCGCTTGGCGGGAAAGAGGCACTCGCAGAGAAACTGGGCACTGCGCGGCGCAGCAAGCTGTTGTGGAAATGGAAAAACCACATCGACCGCACGTTCATGAACCAGTTTGAAAAGCTCCCCCAAATGGAAACCGATTTGCCGGTGCGCGTAGCGTCGGGCGTTCAGGACGCGCTCGGTGATGCACCACTGTGCGGTGGCTGCGGCGCCAAGGTCGGGCGCGGCGCACTACAAGGCGCGCTTGCGACATTGCCGGAAACGGACCGTGACGACATCGTTCCGTTGGCCGGTGACGACGCAGCTTTGCTGAAGACAGGGGGTGCACTTCAGGTCTTAACGACGGACCATCTGAGCGCGGTTTCAAATGACCCTGTCCTCATGGCGAAAATCACGGCAATCCACGCGATGGGCGACATCTGGGCGATGGGCGCGGACCCGCAGGCGGCTGTTTTGTCCCTTACGCTTCCGCGCATGTCGCCCGACCTGCAGCAACGCACTGTCACAGAAATCACGCAAACCATTTCCGAAAACTTGGGCGGTGCAGCGCTTGTCGGTGGCCACACGACGATGGGTGATAGTATGACCATCGGCCTTTCGATAACGGGTCTGTGCGCTAAGGATCCTGTGACATTGGCCGGTGCGCAAGTTGGCGATGTTTTAGTGCTCACCAAACCTGTCGGGTCTGGCACGATATTGGCCGCCGAAATGCGCCGTCTTGCGCATGGTGCGGACGTGTTGGCGTGCTACAGCTCTATGACACAAAGCAGTGAAGAAATCGCACGAGCGTTAAAGAATGCACATGCGATGACCGATGTAACGGGCTTCGGGCTGGCGGGGCATTTGGCAGGTCTGTGTGAAGCATCTGGTGTTGGCGCGACGGTGCATTTGGATGATGTCCCACTTCTCGACGGGGCATTGGCGCTGGCTGAATCCGGCGTTCGGTCTTCGCTGTTCCCAGATAACCGCAATGATCCGCGCGTTACCGCGCCCGATACCGCGCGTGGCGATCTGATGTTTGACCCGCAAACCGCAGGCGGTTTGCTGGCTGCACTACCTCGCAAAGAAGCGGAGGCGATTGCGAAAGGACGCGCCTCTGCGAACTTTACGATTATTGGTGAAATCACGGACGACAGTGGCGTGACGTTCAGCTAACGCCTTTAACCCATGCAGCGATTTGCTCGGTGAGTTGGGCGCGTGCGGGCTCGTCTAGTGCAGCAGTTTCGAACCGCTGCAAGACTTCTGCTCCGTTGCGTGACCGGCCAGACCGATACGTCGGGTCGTAATGTTCTACGATTAACGCGCGTGCGAGGTCTTCAAACGCACCCGTATCTAGGAGCTCTTTCCAGTCATCAACAAGCCGTCCACGATGGCGGCGCAGAAATTCGAGCTTCCCAGCAAGCGCTTCAGAATTTGCACTCACATCAGCATAGGCATCCGCTAAGTACTGCGCCCGCGCGTCCAGAGGTGCTTCAATTTCAATACGTGGCGCGTCCTTCATCGCTGCCCAAAGCGAGGGCGGAACGATGCGTGCGCCGACTTTGCTGCTTTCCGCTTCCACGATCACAGGACGTGTCGGGTCAAGCTGCGCCAACGCGCAGGCCAGTGCCGTCTCGAACCCCTTTTGCGCTGGTTGCCCGCCGACCATACCCCCAAGCAAGGACCCCCGATGGTTCGCTAATCCTTCAAGGTCGAGGACCTGAACATCGAGTGATCGCAACCGGTGCAATATGTCGGTCTTTGCGGTGCCGGTATTGCCATCAAGTAGGATCAAACGATGCGGCAGCGCACCCTCATAAAGCGCACCATAAACAAGGTTACGGTAGCTTTGGTATCCACCTTCAACGACCTCAGCGCGCCACCCGATCTGCGTAAGGATAGACGCAAATGATCCGGATCGCTGTCCACCCCGCCAGCAATAGACCAGTGGGCGCCACCCCCCATCCATATCCTTCAGCGGACCATCCAAATACGAGGCCACATTTCGCGCAACCAAAGCCGCGCCAATCTTGCGGGCCTTAAAGGGGTTTTCTTGTGTGTATATCGTTCCGACCCGTGCGCGCTCATCGTTGCTTAATGACGGCAGGTTGATCGCGCCTGGGATGTGATCTTCTGCAAATTCCGCAGGCGAACGCGCATCAATCACGGTGTCAAATCCGTGGTTTAGAATATCGCCAAGGGTGGAAAACGCGGTTCGCATACTGCGCTGTCTATCCCAGCGGGTAAGCAGCTGAAAGGCGCTTGTCGGGTTGAGGGCGATCTAAACGTTGGGTGTCAGGGCCGTTCGCCCCGTCTCATCCAGCGTAAACCATTTCCCCGCATCAAGAACGGCGGGCACCAAAGTGCGCCCATATCCGGCCCCTGAATCAAGGTTGATACGATTGCCATGATGTTGTGGAAAATCGAGCGCCGTATGGCCGTGAACCACAATCTTCCCGTGGTCGGCATCACTGTCGATCCAGCCGTCACGGATCCAAGTCAGATCATCCTCTGTTTGCTCATCCAGCGGAACGCCAAC
>DQCL01000355.1:0-164 GCA_003533975.1 Octadecabacter sp.
CTGGAAGATGCCTTTGCCTTTCCCGGATTTGTTCCGGCATACATACGGCCGCTGTTCTGCCGAGGTGTTGGCCCATTCCGGTGGTGCGCCCTGTCTGGCGATCCAGACGACATCTACAAAACCGATGCCAAGGTCAAAGAACTGATCGACGATCCGCATCTGCA
>DQCL01000355.1:193-5534 GCA_003533975.1 Octadecabacter sp.
GCATAACTGGCTTGATATGGCGCGCGAACGGATCGAATTCCAAGGCTTGCCTGCACGGATATGTTGGGTTGGTTTGGGTCTGCGCGACAAATTGGGGTTGGCGTTCAACGAAATGGTGCGCACCGGTGAACTTAGCGCACCGGTTGTGATCGGGCGTGACCATCTGGACAGCGGCTCAGTTGCATCACCCAACCGCGAAACTGAGGCGATGAGGGATGGGTCAGATGCCGTGTCGGATTGGCCACTTCTGAATGCGATGCTGAACGTTGCGGGGGGCGCGACATGGGTATCATTGCATCACGGCGGTGGTGTTGGAATGGGGTTCTCCCAGCACTCCGGCATGGTCATTTGCTGTGATGGCACCAAGGATGCGGATCGTCGAATCAAAAACGTCTTGTGGAATGACCCCGCAACTGGCGTTATGCGCCATGCGGATGCAGGGTATGAAGACGCCCTTGAATGTGCACGTGAAAATGGCCTGAATTTGCCCGGTATCTTGGAAAGGTGACACGATGTTCCTCAAAAATGCATGGTATGTCGCGGCTTGGGATCACGAGATCACGCGGGAACTACAGCAGATCGTGGTTCTAGGGGAAAAGATTTGTGCGTTTCGGTCCGAGGCTGGCGAACTCATCGCCCTCGAGGACGCGTGCCCACACCGCAAATTGCCGTTGTCAAATGGCCGTATCAAAGGTGACACGGTTGAATGTGGCTATCATGGGCTAACGTTCAACTGCGTTGGGCAATGCGTTTGGGCACCAGGGGCCGGGGGCATTCCATCCAATGCCAAAGTCCACGCTTACCCGTTGCAAGAAAAATACGGGCTGGTTTGGATCTGGATGGGCAATCCCGCGCTCGCCGATCCGACGGACATCTTTGAGATCGAAAACTACGACAACCCAGAATGGGGCATCAACCGCGGTGCCGCGATGGAGCTGGACTGCAATTATTTGCTAATGTGCGACAACTTACTGGACCCAACACATGTGGCATGGGTTCATCAAAGTAGCTTTGCCACCGACGCGACAAAAGACACACCCTTGCGGATCAAGAAAACCGACGATGGCGTTATCGTGCACCGCTGGATGATGGATCACGAACCTGCGCCGTTCTACAAAAAGGTCATCGAATTCGAAGGCAATTGCGACCGGCTGCAACACTACGAAGTTCGTTATCCATCGCACGCATTGATCAAAGCTATCTTTACGCCGGCTGGTACAGGTGGCCCTGATGGTCCGTTGCACGAAAAGACGTTCGTCATGGACAGCTACAACTTTATGACACCAACGACCGAAGGGCAGACGCGGTACTACTGGTTCCAGCTTCGAAATATTCGCCCCGACGACGAAGCGCTGTCAAAAATGATGAGCGAGGACGTGCAGAAAGCCTTTGAAGAGGATCGAGATGTTCTAAATGCGGTTCAGATCGGCATGGCGAACAAGACCAGCCCGCATATTGATTTGCCCATCGACGGCGGGCAGTTGCGGTTTCGCAGGCAATTGCAGGCTATGATCAACGAAGAACAGCAGGTTGATCGGCAGATGGCGGAGTGACCGTCACAAGGCAGTTGGGTTGTGTAGGGCTTTGGGCGCGAACGTGTTGGAGGGGCAATGGATCGGTTTGATCTTGGTGACCACAAAAGGGCGGTCTCAACCACGTCCACGCAGGCGCAGCGGTGGTTCGATTTGGGGCTGAACTGGTGCTTTGGTTTTAATCACGAAGAAGGCGTGGCATGCTTTCAACGTGCCCTTGAATTTGATCCAGAGTGTGTGATGGCACATTGGGGCATCGCCTATGGTTCGGGTCCATTTTACAATAACGTTTGGCGACAGTTCAGCCAGATGGAGGCGGACAGTGCCACGAAAACTGGACACCACCACATCCAGCAGGCACGACGTTTTGCACATACGGCGGCCGAATTGGAGAACGCGCTGGTTGAGGCGCTGGCCATGCGGTTTCAGAAGCCACATGGCGTGGACGGCGCAACCTTTGATCGCTGGGATGACGACTACGCTGATGGGATGCGTGACGTTTACTTAGCCAACCCTCACGATCACGATATCGCTGCAATTTTTGCCGAGGCAATGATGACCCGCACGCCATGGCAATTGTGGGACGTAAAGCGCGGTGTACCTGCTGCGGGCTCTGATGTGCTTGAGGCGCTGAAGGTGATTGAACGTTCGATTGCGTTGAAAGACGCTACGGGTGAGCGGCAACACCCAGCGATTTTGCATCTCCATATTCACGCGACAGAAATGTCGGATCAGCCTGAACAGGCCATGCGGTCTGCCGATATCCTCGGGTCGCTCTGCCCCGATGCGGGCCACATGAACCATATGCCGGGGCACACCTACGTCCTGTGTGGTGAATATGAAAAGGCTAAGGTCGCCAGCGAGAAGGCGATCCGTGCCGATGACACGTACGCAGACTACGCCGGTGCGTTTAATTTCTATACGACCGCACGCTGTCATGATCTGCACCTGATGATGTACGCCTGCATGTTCTTGGGGCAGTTCAAACCGGCAATGGCCGCCGCCGAACAGATGTGTGCTACGCTGTCTAAAGAAGTCCTGAGCGTTAAGAACCGCCCTCAGCTCGCGATCACGATGGAGGGCTATTACTCTATGAAGATGCATGTGTTGGTGCGGTTTGGGCGGTGGCAAGAAATTGTTGATCAGCCAATGCCCGACGATCCGGTGCTTTATTGCGTGTCCACAGCGATGCATCACTATGCGAAAGGCGTGGCACATGCTGCGTTGAAAAACATTGATGAGGCTGAGCAAGAGCGTAGACGTTTTCACGCGGCTGTTGATCGCATCCCCGACAATCGCAAGTTCTTCAACAATACGGCGCGTTCAACGCTGTCTGTTGGGGAAATGATGTTGAATGGTGAATTGGAATACCACAAAGGCAACTTCGATCTGGCGTTTGCGCATCTGCGAGAAAGCGTGCAACGCGATGACAATCTTGAATACACAGAACCGTGGGCTTGGATGCATCCACCACGTCATGCGCTGGCGGCGTTGTTATCTGAACAGGGGCACTTTGAAGAGGCCGAAGACGTGTACCGGACGGATTTGGGTCTGAACGAAAAGCTGCAACGCTGTGCGCAACATCCGCGTAATGTTTGGGCGTTGCATGGTTTGGTCGAATGCCTGCGTCGTCGTGGTGAAACGGACGAGTTGCCAATATACGAAGAACACCTGCGCGTCGCTTTGGAAAAAACCGATGTGCCCGTCACGTCTTCGTGCCTGTGCCGAACTGAAACTGTCGCACAGGCGTGTTGTGGTGACGAATAGGAAAGACGTGTGATGATTGCCAATCTGATGATGTACCAGCGCCCGCAACTGGTTGAGGCGCACAACCAGTTTTGGATGCTTATTCGCGCACAGCTCGCCGCTGCAGGGATGGACAGCCCTGAAACCCTGTCCCAAGACGCTGAAGAGTTCTTTGTGTGGACACACCCTGATTTGACCCTAAGTCAGACCTGCGGGATGCCTTATCGCACGCGGCTCCACGACAAAGTTCAACTGGTCGGCACCCCGGATTACGGGCTGGATGGGTGTCCGGCGGGGTACTATCGCAGCGCTATCATTGTGCGTGCTGATGATGCTCGAACGGACATAGATGCGTTCAAGGATGCGACATTCGCTTACAATCAAACGTTTTCCCAATCCGGGTACGCGGCCCCGTTTTGGCATGTGAAATCCAAAGGGTTTTGGTTCGAAAACCGTCTGCACGTTGAACAGCACCTTGAATCCGCAAGGGCGGTTGCGACAGGGCGTGCAGATATCGCATCCCTTGACGCTGTCACGTGGCGCAACATTGAAAAGTACGAAACATTTGCAAAAGATTTGCGGGTTCTGGAATGGACTGAACCCACACCTGGGCTGCCCCTCATCACGGCGCTGGGCAATGACCCTGACCTCATTTTCGAGGCGGTTCGGACGGCGATTGAAGCATTAGACGCGCACAGCAAATCGCAACTTGGGATTAACGGCATCGTGCAAATACCAAAGGAAGACTACCTGAGTGTGTGCAATCCTGATTAAGGCAAGGCCGCCCGGTGAATTCACGATTTTTGCATCAAAACAGTCTTCTGCGGCCCATTCTAAAGCGACATTCCCAAGCAGAGCGGCGCGCATTGATGTTAGACATTGACCACAAAGCACTGAGCGCCAGTTTGCACCCAATGATCGCAGATCCCGGCTTCTTGTGTGTTGGTTTCTCCCGATCCTTGTGGGGGGGCTTTTTACTCTGCGATTGACAATGCCTATCCGTCCGTGCCGTTCCAAAAGCTCCCCGAGTTTCATAAATTCACACGGAAGCACATCAGGTATCGGCAAGACGGATACTTAAATTTCAACATGAGTATCTAAAGGATCGTGTGACGGGCGAACTGGCGAATGACGCGATGTTCGCACAGGATCAACAGAGTTTAACCGACGAACCGTAGAATTGTCCCGATGCCACCCATGAACAGGGCTGCAGCTGTGAAGAGCCATGCGCCCAAGCATATCAACGCGCGTTTCTTGGACATCCGACGATAGGACGCGCGGCTATCGCTGCCACCGGTTTGCATAAGATGCTGGACGGTCATGATGACCAAGAACACCAAGAAGAAGGATTGTGACAGTAGCGCGAGTAACCCGATGAGCGCGGTCGTGGTTGCGAAAATGTAGAACGGTGCGCGCTCATGGAACACGGATGTGATTGATGCCGTGAGCTTACCCCCATCCAGCGGCCAAATCGGGAGCAGGTTAAAGAAGTTCAACGCGCCACTTATGCTCGCGAAGGTCACCAGCGGGTAGTACGCGGCTGGATACATCGTGAGGGAAAATTGCGCCAAAGCATAGGCCAGCAACATCGGCGCGAGGCAGATTGCAGGGCCCATCAGGGTGATGAATACGGATTCTTCTTGGGTGTCGACGGGACGATTTGAGATCGCGTACCCACCGAGCAGCGGTACCAATCGAAATGACGCATCATGGTGCCCCGCCACGCGAAACGCGGCGACATGGCCGAACTCGTGAATCATCACGACGAGAATGATTGATAAGCCGAATACAGGTCCGAAAAAGACCACCGCGAGGACCACGGCGAGCGCCGAGACGCCCAAGCCTTGAGGGTCTAGGCCGATGATTGTTGTCTT
This sequence comes from Octadecabacter sp., assembly GCA_003533975.1. Lineage (GTDB taxonomy): Bacteria > Pseudomonadota > Alphaproteobacteria > Rhodobacterales > Rhodobacteraceae > Octadecabacter. The sequence goes on from DQCL01000355.1 coordinate 5,346, forward strand.
TGAGGGCGACGTCCAGCCGCCGCGCAACGCGTAAATGGTGCCGAGGCAGGCCGCGATGGCACAGAATAAGAAAGCAACTGGACTGATCACAAGATTAACCGAGGTTTTCCAATGCGGGCATCATCATGACGTGCAAGCCGCTATCTACGTGGACGATTTCACCCGTCGTACAAGCGCCCGCGTCAGACG
>DQCL01000355.1:5615-6229 GCA_003533975.1 Octadecabacter sp.
GCTTCGGCATACTTAAACGTGCGGCGTGCACCCGCGATTGCTGCGCCCGCAAGCGTTTTCATTGGGCCGGGGGAGATCGCGTTGACGCGAATTTGCTGTGGACCAAGGTCAGCGGCCAGATAACGGGTCGCAGATTCAAGGGCCGCTTTTGCGACGCCCATGACATTATAATTCGGCGTGATCCGCTGGCTGCCTTCATATGTCAGCGTCAGCAATGTGCCGCCGTCAGGCATAATTTCCGCCGCGCGTTTAGCGACATCAATGAAGCTGTAACAGCTAATGGCCATAGAATTGGTGAAGTTGGCGCGGGTCGTGTCTGAGACGCGGCCTGTCAGCTCGTTTTTGTCGGAATAGGCGATTGCGTGGACGACGAAATCGATCTTGCCCCATTTTTCTTTGAGCGTGGCAAAACACGTGTCGAGGGAGGCATCATCCATCACGTCCGCCTCGACCAGCGTGTCTGATCCAACGCTTTCAGCCAACGGGCCGACGCGCTTAAGCAGGCCTTCGCCTTGATAGGAAAACGCAAGCTCTGCACCCGCTTTGTGCATCGCTTCTGCGATGCCCCAAGCAATGGAGCGGTTGTTGGCCACGCCCATGATAAGGCCGCGTTT
>DQCL01000050.1:0-3086 GCA_003533975.1 Octadecabacter sp.
GGGTAGTTGGAACAACCGATGAACGCGCCGCCGGAACGGGCTGTGCGCATGGACAAGCGACCTTCGTTACAGTTCGGGCATAGACGCGGGTCGGTGCCTTCTTCGTTCGGTGGGAAGATGTGCGGTGCGAGGACTTCGTTAATTTTATCAAGAACTTCGGTGATGGAGTTGTCCATCGCTTCGTCGATCGTGACTTTGAAATCGCCCCAGAAGTCGGCCAATACCTTTTTATAATCAGCGTCACCGGCAGACACGTGGTCTAGGTCTTCTTCCAGCGAGGCTGTGTAGTCATAACCAACATACTTGCGGAAATAGTTGGTCAGGAATGCAGTGACGAGACGGCCTTTGTCCTCAGGGATCAGGCGGTTCTTGTCTTTGCGGACATACTCGCGATCCTGAATTGTTGTGACGATGGACGCATAGGTGGACGGGCGGCCAATGCCGAGTTCTTCCATCCGTTTGACCAATGTGGCCTCGGTGTAGCGCGGGGGTGGTTGGGTGAAATGCTGTTCAGGCGTGACGGAAGTCTTGCTGATCGCCTCTCCCTCAGCCATCTGCGCGAGACGCTTGTCGTCGTCATCAGTGACTTTGTCTTCTTCAACGTCATCGCGGCCTTCTTCATAGACACGCAAGAAGCCGTCAAACAACACAACCTGACCCGTTGCACGCAGTTCGACTTGCCCATCGTCAGACCCGATATCAACCGTCGTGCGTTCCATCCGCGCAGCTTCCATCTGGCTAGAGATGGTGCGTTTGTAGATAAGGTCGTAGAGTTTGCGTTGATCCGGATCCGCGATTTTCGCAGTTTCGGCGTCCTTCATCAAGTCCGTCGGGCGCACACATTCGTGCGCTTCTTGGGCGTTTTTAGCTTTGTTTTTGTAGATGCGCGGGCTGGCTGGAACGTAGTCTTGACCATACTTTGCAGCAATCGCTTCGCGGGCGGCGGTCACGGCTTCTGGGGCCATGTCGATGCCGTCGGTCCGCATGTAGGTGATAAGGCCCGCTTCGTACAAACGTTGGGCCGCGTTCATTGTCATACGTGCGCCAAACCCAAATTTACGGCTGGCTTCTTGTTGCAGCGTAGACGTCATGAACGGTGCAGACGGATTGCGGTTGGCGGGCTTTGCTTCGACCTTTTTGACGGTTAAATCGCGCGATTCTACGGCTTGCTGTGCCAGTTCCGCCTGCGTCGCGTTTTCGAGGTCAAACTTATCCAGCTTTTTGCCCGCCAGAACAGTAAGACGCGCATCAACACTTTGGTTGCGTAGCGTTTGTAGTTTGGCCTTAACGGACCAGTATTCGCGGTTGTTGAACGCCTCAATTTCCATTTCACGCTCAACGATGATGCGCAGGGTAACGGACTGAACGCGACCGGCGGATTTCGCACCGGGTAGGCGGCGCCACAATACAGGGCTGAGCTTAAAGCCAACAAGATAGTCTAAGGCGCGTCGTGCGAGGTAGGCGTCGACCAGCGGTTGGTCAACAACGCGCGGGTTCTTCATTGCTTCAGTTACGGCGGTTTTGGTGATGGCGTTGAACACGACCCGTGAAACCGGAGTGTCTTTCTTGATCGACTTGCGCTTGCGCAAAGCCTCTTCGAGGTGCCAAGAAATCGCCTCACCTTCGCGGTCGGGGTCGGTCGCGAGGATCAGTTCGTTGTCGTTCGCCAATGCGTCTGCGATGGCTTTGATGTGCTTTTTTGAGTCGCTCGCGATCTCCCAAAGCATGTCAAAGTCGTTGTCAGGATCAACGGATCCGTCTTTCGGCGGCAAGTCCCGCACGTGTCCGTAAGAGGCTAAGACTGTGTAGTCAGGCCCTAAATACTTGTTGATTGTCTTGGCTTTAGCCGGAGACTCAACGACAACAACAGGCATGGGAATCCTTTCAAAACACACTTCGGTAATGGTTGGGCAAAATGTGGGTGGGCTTGAGGGATTGTCAATGCAGCATCTTCGACCATCTGTAAATGAGTGCTTTTCGCTTTGCTGATTTAAACAGCGCGAGCCAGCATTCCGCCCGCCTGGCGTATAACTTTTCCTTCAAGTTCGAGGTCCACCAAAAGCGGTGCAATGGTCGTTGCGGGCGCGTGAAGACTGCGCATCAGCTGGTCTTCGGCCATGGGCGCAGGACCAAGGCGGTCAAGGATGTCGGTGTGCAGCAGTGCGGTTTCACGCAAAGATCGCGGTTGTTCTGGGGCATCAAGGGGGAGTTCGGGGGCTTTGGCCGCTGGGTCGCCGAGGTGGTCTATTATGTCATTTACGCCGCGAACCAATACTGCGCCATCACGGATAAGCATATTGCACCCTGCCGCGCGGGCATCAAAGGGGTGGCCAGGAACGGCAAGAACATCACGGCCTTGGTCTAGGGCGGTTCGTGCGGTGATCATGCTGCCGGACTTGGTGGCAGCTTCAACGACTATCGTTGCTTGGGACATGCCCGAAATTATGCGGTTGCGGGCGGCAAAATGGCGCGGGTGCGGGTGCATTCCTATCGGTTGGTCAGAAACGCGCAGCCCTTGTTTCGCTATCTTCTGTGCAAGGTTTGCGTTTTCTGCCGGGTAGGTGACGTCAACACCGCCGGCCAACACTGCAACAGTGCCAGTCGCGAGCGATCCATCATGTGCAGCGGCATCAACGCCACGCGCAAGGCCAGACACAACAGTGAAGCCCGCAGCGCCAAGGTCTTGCGCAAGCTTGCGGGCCATACGTGTTCCAAGGGAAGACGCATTGCGCGCACCAACAAGGGCAACCATCGGACGTCGTAGTATCGAGGGAGTGCCGACCATCCAAAGCATAACGGGTGCGTCTTCAATGTCAGTTAACGCAACGGGAAAGTCATCCTCACCCGCAAAGACAAGTCGGGCTTTAGCAGCGCGCCCGGCCTTGAGTTCACCGCGAACGACACCTTCTGGGCAAATCGTATAGTCGGGAACGCCAGCCTCGCGTGCGATATGGGGTAACGCCGCAAGTGCGGCGGCGGCAGATCCGTGTTCAACCAGCAAACGGCGGTAGGTTACCGGACCAACGCGCCGAGATCGCAACAGACGGAGATGATCGACCCGGTCATCTTCCGTGGTGGGTGGGAGT
>DQCL01000050.1:3105-3241 GCA_003533975.1 Octadecabacter sp.
TGTTCTCCGTCTGTTGCAAGATCAGGTCTAGATCAGGCAGGTTAACGGAAGGTTATTAAGCCGACGAATTATTCAGTGTCTTGTTTAACCCCTCGCCCCTCGCCGTCGGATGAACGAGGGGGATCGCGCCCCAATA